>CAKUXU010000029.1 GCA_934700635.1 uncultured Eubacteriales bacterium
CGTTCATTAAAGAGTAGTTCATCAGGTGAAGCATCAGTGGATAATTTTGTTAAAACTATTGTAGATAATCCTACAGTCGAAGTTAAAGCATCAGCAATAGAAGCAATTCCCTTATCCTCGGCAAAAAAAGATAAGCAACCACAAACGAGAAAGCTAACCATAATAGAACCGCCTAAGTATGAACTTCCACCAAATGTAAAACAACTAGTGACACGATTTGATAAATACTTTGCTGGCGCTTTAACATCAAGTCCGGAAGATTTCAGCACTTTAAAGAATTAAAATATCCGCTGATAATTTTATCAGCGGATTTATCATTTTTGTTAAAACTTTTACCTACATAAAAAATATGACAACTACTTCTAAAATTCAAAAAGTAATCGTCACACAAAAAATAAATTATATATGAACTCGAATATTGGATGGCGGAGAGAGGGGGATTCGAACCCCCGAAGCCGCTTTAACGACTTACACGATTTCCAATCGTGCTCCTTAAGCCAACTCGGACACCTCTCCAAACGACTCTTATATTTTACAACATATAGAAATTAAAATCAATACTATTTTGAAAAAAAATAATATAATTTATAAAAACATAAATTTTATATCTTTTATTCAATAATATCAAAATTACAAAATTCAAAATTTATTACAAAAAATCTGAATTTATAGTATAATAATATTCATTACAGTATATAAAATCAAATTTATAAATATCAAGGAGAGAAAAACTGTGAATCTTAGAATTGTTTCGGACTCTTCATGCGACATGAATACAAATGAATATGAAAATTTATTTATTGTTCCTCTTACTATCTCTACAGAAAACCAGAAATGGATAGACGACGAAAATGTAAATATTGATTCAATGCTCAGCACACTTGAAAAATATAAAGGTCGTTCATATACGTCTTGCCCAGATATAAATTCATGGATAACCGCTTTTGGAGATTCCGACACAATTTTTGTGATTACAATGACAAGCGGACTTTCAGGAACATATAATTCTGCAACAGCAGCAGCTAAACTATATCTTGAATCCCATCCAAATGCAAAAATAAAAGTTTTTGATACTTTAAGTACATGTTCTCAACAACGACTTCTTGTGGATTATATTCATAAACTTACAAATGAAAATCTTGAATTCGAAGAAATTTGTATTCAAGCAGAGAAATATCTTAAAAAAACAAAAATGGTATTTATGATAAAATCATTACATAATTTCGCTCAAAACGGAAGAGTAAACAAAGCAATTGCCGCTACAATAGGTTTTTTGGGAATAAATATAATAGCGACACCCAGTGAAAAAGGTACTTTTAAAGCTCTTACTAAATGCAGAGGAGTAAAAAAGGCAATTATAGAACTTATAAACCAATTAAAAAACATGAATTATTCAGGCGGTAAGCTTTATATTTCACATGTCGACAATATTACTCTTGCCAAAGAGATCAGAGAGGATATTTTAAAAATTTATGAATCCGCAAATATAAAAATCAGGCAAGCAAAAGCACTTTGCAGTTATTATGCCGAAAGAGGAGCCGTTCTCTTAGGATTTGAAACTTTGTAAAAACACAATAAAGATTGAAAATTAATATAATATACCGAGGTGATTTTAGTGATTTTCTCGGTATGTTTATTTTTTTTAATTATTTTTAGTCTTATCGGAATTGTAGATTTGGTCGTAACATTAATAAATTTCTGCCATTTACCTTCATCTTCAAGTCAAGAAGAAAAAGTTTTTATTCTTCCGCTCGAAGGTCATTTAGAAAATTTAGAATACATAATAAGAAGTATTGTTTTATATTCTTCTCATAAATGCAAAATAAGTATAATTTGTGTGGATTTAGGTCTTGATCTTGAAACAAAAAAAATTTGCAGCTTACTTTCTCAAGATTTCAGCTGCCTTAAAATTGTAAATTCTAAATCAGAAATCCACCATTAGGACTTATAACTTGTCCTGTTATGAAATCTGAATCGCTGGAGCTTAAAAATTTTACTGTTTTTGCTACTTCCTCGGGGCTTCCGATTCTGCCAAGAGGAGTTATTTCTTTTAGTTCATTTAATTCATCTTCATTTAAAAATTCATTCATATCGGTTTTTATAACTCCCGGTGCAATACAATTAACATTTATATTGGAGGGTCCAAGTTCTTTTGCAAGAGATTTGGTAAATCCTATTACAGCTGCTTTTGAAGAGGAATAAGGTACTTCACAAGAAGCACCTGTCATCCCCCATACCGACGACACATTTATGATTTTCCCGAAGTGCCTTTTAAGCATATCTTTAACCGCTGCTTTTGTACAATAAAACATTCCGTGCACATTTATACTAAATATCTTTTCCCATAATTCATTTGATGTTTCAGTAATTAGCCCATGAGTGGAAATTCCTGCATTGTTCACAAGTATATCAATTTTTCCAAACTCATTTAAAGCTGATTCTATCAAATTTTGAGCTTCTAAAGGCTTTGAAATATCTGCTTTTATAGCAATTACCTGACATTTTTTTGCTCTTAACTCTTCAAGAAGAGAAAGAGCTTTTTCTTTGCTTTTATTATAGTTAATAACTATATTCATATCTTTATCGCTTGAAAATTCTCTTACTATTGCTGCTCCTATTCCACAGGAACTTCCTGTTACCACTACTGTTTTTTTCAAATTAATCTTCCACCAAGCATTTTATTATTTCTCCCACAAACATTTTGTGATAGTCTTTTAGTTTATAATTACTTTCTAAATTTTCATCAATCATATATTTTGGATCTATATACTGAGTATATATTTTTTTACATATTAAAATCATTTTTGATTCTTTAAAATATGGAGTTTTTTCATCAAATATAGGTGTTAGTCCTGCCAAATTAATTTTGTTGCAATCTCTTCCGGATTTAGTACCGCAAATTTTTAGTGCATCTTTACATTTTTCATCAAAAAATGAAAGACTAAAAATTTCGTTCTCTTCCAAAAATTTAAAAGTATATCTTTGAGGCCTGACAAAACAACTTGCTATATTTTTATTCCATAAAACTCCTACAGTTCCCCAACTTGCAGTCATAGTGTTAAAATTATTTTTTTCACCCGCAGTTACAAGCATCCAATCATTTCCTATTAAATTAAACGGATTAATTTTTTCCAAATCATTTGGATTTACACTCTTAAAACTCATATAGTTCATCCTTTCATTTAATAAATTATGCTTTAAAAAATATATATGAAATTATATAGCACCCTAGTATTAAAATAGAAAAATTATATTTTGATTTTATAAGAATAAAAAGTCCCAAAGTAAAAAGAGGTACAAGAAAAATAATCGAAATAAAGTTAATACACTTATAAGCAAAAATAGGATTTATTTTTTCAGAAAGAATATTATAGAGAATTTTTCCTCCGTCAAAAGAAGTTATCGGCAAAAGATTTATAAAACATAAAATGAAATTTTGAATCGAGAAAATTTTTATAATTTCCGCTTTATTAAAAAAGTAAATGGAGCAAAATATAATTCCAAGAACAAAATTAATTAACGGTCCGCTTATGAGTACTAAATTACTATCAAAATTTTTGTCATAAAATAAATCATTTTCTATACCTATGTTTACAATTCCAAATGATATTTTCTTATTTTCCAAACATTTACCGCTTTTTAAGTATATCGGAATCAAATGGCCAAGTTCATGAAAAATAGCGAACATAATCCCAAAAAGAGGAATATATGAATTGTCCATAACGAAAATAAATGTTAAGAATACCAAAATATAAAAATTGAAATTTAATTTTAAAGATATTTTTTTCAAAAAGCTTTGATATCACTCCAAGTTTATATTTAAGATAAATCTCGGTCTATTGTTTCGGCGGCTTTTTTTCCTGCTCCCATAGCTAAAATTACTGTCGCTGCACCTGTTACTGCATCTCCACCAGCATAAACATATTTTTTTGAGGTTTTAGTTTCTTCGTTTGCTACTATACATCCGTTTTTTTGAAAATCTATACTTTTTTCGCTTTCATATAAAATTTTATTTGCACCGTTTCCGATTGAAATAATCGCAGCATCAACTTCCATTAAATTTACATCATTTTCATTTACCTTAAATTCATTTCTTCCATCGATAACTTTTCCGGTAAATTCCATAGATGCATATTTCATCTTTTTCAAAACTCCGTTTTCTCCCAAAAATTCCAAAGGAGTCTTTAAGAACATGAAGTTTACTCCTTCTTCCTGAGCATGCAGAATTTCATCTTTTCTTGCAGGCATTTCAAGCTGCGTTCTTCTGTATAGTACCGAAACGTTTTTGCATCCTATTCTCAGTGCACTTCTTGCAACGTCCATAGCAACATTTCCGCCACCGATTACCACTAAATTTTTCGGAATGTTTATAGGAGTATCGTATTCGGAAATATGTGCATTCATTAAATTTATACGAGTTAAAAATTCATTCGCACTATATACTCCCGAAAGTCCTTCGCCAGGTATACCCATAAATTTTGGTAGTCCTGCTCCGGTTGAAATATAAACCGCTTTGTAACCCATATCGAAAATATCTTGTATAGAGAGAGTCTTCCCTATAACCATATTTGTTTTTATACGCACTCCCATAGACTTAAGCTTTTTTATTTCAAAATCAAGAACTTCTCTCGGAAGTCTAAAGGAAGGTATCCCATAAGCAAGTACTCCACCCGGAGTGTGAAGTGCTTCAAATATAGTAACTTCATAACCTTTATTACAAAGCTCACCGGCACAAGTAAGCCCTGAAGGACCCGATCCCACAACCGCTACTTTTATATTTTTACTTTTATTTTCTGAAACTTTAATTTCATTTTTTGCTTTATCTGCAACATATCTTTCAAGACGACCTATCGCAACAGGTTCACCACTTTTAGCACGTACACATTTAGCTTCACATTGCTTTTCTTGAGGACATACTCTACCGCAAATTGAAGGTAAAAGGTTATCTTTAATTATAGTATCGTAAGCTTTCAAAATATTACCTTGTGAAACTAAATTTATAAACAAAGGAATATTCACTCCTACAGGACATCCACTTCGACAAGGAGCATTTTTACAATTTAAACATCTTAATGACTCACTTTTTGCCAGAGAATCATTGTACCCTAGTTCAACTTCTTCAAATGTAGATTTTCTTTTTTCAATATCTATTACCGGCATAGGATTTTTATTTTTACTTTTATTTATCATAACTCAAACACCCTTAAATAAATTACAATTTTTTTCTCTTGATATTTTCTCTTCTTCTAAAAATGCTTTACTTCTAAAAGAAGCTTCTTCAAAATCAACCAAATGTCCGTCAAAATCGGGGCCATCTATACAAGCAAACTTAACTTTGCCCCCTACTGTTAATCTGCAACCTCCACACATACCTGTTCCGTCAATCATTATTGCAGTCATACTGACTATGGTTTTAACGTTATATTTTTTGGTTATATCACAAACCGCTTTCATCATGGGAATAGGTCCCACAGCCACTACTAAATCATAATTTGAAGAATTTTTTAATTTTTCTTCAAGTGAAGCAGTTACCAATGCTTTTTTCCCGTTGGATCCATCGTCAGTAACGACTTCAATATTTTTATCAATTAACTTCATATCATCTTCCAAAATTATATAATCTTTACTTCTAAATCCAACTACAATTTCGGTTTTTGATCCGTTTTCTTTAAAAGCCTTTGCCAAAGGATACGCTATTGCACTTCCAACTCCTCCCGAAACAACAATAACTCTTTTATATCCTTTAACTTCTGTAGGTTTTCCGAGCGGTCCTACAATATCTTCTATAAAATCTCCATTTTCCTTGAGATCCAATTTCATAGTTGTTGTTCCAACCACTTGATAAATTATTTCAATAGTACCTTCATTTTTATTAGCTTTAAAAATTGTAAGAGGTATTCGTTCTCCCTCTTTATCTACTCTTAAAATTACAAACTGTCCCGCTAAAGCCTTTTTTGCTATATATGGGGCATCAATAGTCATATGGGTAACATTTTTACCAATTACTTTTTTTTCAATTATTTTTACCATAAAGTCCACCTTTTATTATTTGAATAATTTAAAATTCTTAATTTTTATTTTTTAAGCTACAATCAACAAACTAAAGCATTATTAATTTAAATTTTTAAACTTATGCGTTATAATTATACCGCATAGACGAAAAAATCTATACTGGAATATTATTTTAAAGGAGATTAAAATGTCAAACTACATACTTAGCTGCTGTTCAACCGCAGATCTCTCTGAAAAAGAAATAAATAGCATGAAAATAAAATATGCTCCATTTCATTTTTTTATAAATGAAAAACATTACTATGATGATTTAGGAAAAAGTATTTCTCTTAAAGAATTCTATGGTCTTATGAAAAACGGAGCAGATGTAAAAACATCTCAAATTAACAGTGAAGAGTTCGTAAAATATTTTACTCCATTTCTCGAAGAAGGAAAAGACATTTTACATATAAGTCTTTCTTCTGGTATTTCAGGAGTGTACAATTCCGCTATTATAGCCAAAAAAGAACTTGAAGAAAAATTCCCCGAAAGAAAAATATACATAGTTGATTCTCTATCTGCTTCTTCAGGCTACGGATTAATTATGAATAAACTTTATGAGCTCAAAGAGAAGGGATTTGAAATAGATGATCTAAAAAACTGGGCAGAAGAAAATAAATTAAAAATGAATCATTGGTTTACGTCCACAGATTTAACTTTTTTTGTAAAAGGTGGAAGAATTTCTAAAACTGCAGGTTTTTTTGGTGGACTTCTTAAAATATGCCCTGTTCTCCATGTTGATACATTTGGAAAGCTAATACCAGTTTCAAAAGTAAGAACAAAACAAAAATCAATTACAGAATTACTAAAAAAAATGGAGGAACATGCAGACAGTGGTCTTGATTACTGCGAAAAATGCTATATTTCTCATTCAAATTGCTACGAAGACGCAAAAATTTTAGCAGACCTAATAAATGAAAAATTTAAAAATCTAAACGGAAAAGTTGAAATACATGACATTGGAACAACTATCGGAAGCCATACCGGTCCTGGCACAATTGCTCTTTTCTTTTGGGGCAAAGAAAGATAGCATAAATATAAAGAGCTTTGATAATTAAAATCAAAGCTCAATTTTTTATTTAGACTCAGAAGTTTCATAAATAAAATTTCTTAAGTCCTCTTTTGCTTTATTCAAATTTTTTATTGCAAGGACCATTTTTTGCTGATGTATTTCATCTTTAACATTATCGTTAGTAGGCAGTCTGAATTCTTCCATTGGAAAATTCAGATATGATGTTGCATTAGAAGCAAGACGTGTTATTTCCGATGTTTTAAAGTTAGTCGTTATAAGAGGTGCAAGAGTTGCAACTATTTCAGTTATTTTAGTAATATTCGAATTTTTTAGAGACTCTATTATTGCTTTTATAACATCTCTTTGTCTTGTTGTTCTATCATAGTCAGAGCCTTTACTATTACGGTTTCTTGAATGATGCAACGCTTGCAAGCCCGTTAAATGAACTAATTCAGGACCCTTACCCGAACATTTTAATATATGCTTGTCCCCAGAAAATTTGTTTATATACGCACATTCCGCAGGAGTAAGCTTCATGTCGATTCCTCCCAAAGAATCCACTATTTTAGAAAATCCTTCAAAATCTACACAAACAAACCTGTCTATTAAAACACCAAAGTTTTTTTGAACTGTATCAATTGTAAGTTTTGGTCCTCCATAAGCGTATGCAGCATTCATTCTATCTTTACCATAACCGGGTATATCCACCCATATATCTCTCATTATAGATGTGATCTTAAGTTTTTTAGTTCTTATATTAAGTGAAGCAATCAAGAGTGAATCACTTCTCCCACCGTCCCCTACAGACATAGAATCGCTTCCTATCAAAAGAACGTTAAGAACCATTTTGTCATTTACAAGGCCATCGACATCTGCACCGTTTTCTGATACACCATTAACATTTTCTGGAACATTTTTAGATTCAACATACTCATAATTAAATGAATTCAATGTGTGATAACCATATATCATGATTCCACCAATGATTCCCAATGTTAAAAAAAACACAAATGAAATTACTCTTAAAATCGGTATTCTTTTTCTTCTTTCTTTTCTTCGTTCAGATGAATAAATATCTACATAATCTCTGTTTTTGCGCGGGTATACATTTCCGCTACTTATATCATTTTCTTTGTTTTCATAAATTGAATTCCTCATTTATTCCCCCACAAATCTGTTTTATATCACGCTCCTCATATTTTAAATGACTATTAAAGATTTTTCAAGGGTTATAAAATACTGTTATTTAGAGCTGTAAAGTGCCATCGCAGTTCTGTTTGGAAGCTTCAAAATTGTTCCTGCAGTTAAAACTTCATTCACATCAATACCGTTAAATGTCGCTACAGCGGTAATATATTTATTATCCTTATAATAGTCCGAACATATAGAAGAAACAGTGTCTCCATACTTTACTATATAATCTTCATATTCCATGTCAAGGCCTTTACTTAAAACTATATCTGCCGATTCTTTAGTTCCTGTTTGATTATCTATATTTTCCGAAGAAACATTTTTATCCGATTCATCTTCTTTATTTCCGTTATAATTTACTCCTCCTATAGAAACAACCATCGCAGCACTACCAGGTGATTGACCACTTGTCAACTGATTATAAACAAGATATACCATTCCGGCAGCAATTAGTGAAACTGTTGCAATTTTGGAAACTTTCTCTATGGTGTTCTTTTTCAGGTCCATTTGATATTTAAAATATTTAAGCCAAGTACTTGTTTTAGACGATTTTTCTGCTTTCTTTAGATCTATAACAAGCTCCGGGATAGAGCCGTATACTCCTCTTTCACATTTATCAAGTACTATATGGAGAGATTTATTAAACTTAGCTTTCGATTCGGATTCAAGTAAAGTATAAATTATATTTCTTATATTTTTCAAAATTAAATCTTTACTTTCGGGTACTGTCGAATATTTTTCCATATTTTTAAGATTATAAACAAAACTTATATTTTTTTGGTCATCTATTTTTATATTTTGCATTTCAGTCAAACAACCAAAAATACTATTTGGGAAACTACTTATTCGATCAAAGTATATAAGAATGTTTTCTAGAATAACACATCTTTCATCGAAATTATAAATATTAAATTCTTTACTGAAACTTTTCTTAATATTTTCTTCTTGAGTGTAGGTAAAAACCCCATAGAAGCTTTTGTCTTCAACAAAAAAATCAACAAACTCTTTCGGTCTTTTTGAAGAAAAAAATATGTCAAATAATATTTTAAATGTTTGCATATTTTCATCACAATAATCGAATTTATTAATTATATAAAAATTTTCAAGAATTTTTTTCTCTTTGTACCCAATCAAAACTTCTTTTCTTTCACCTTGAAAAAGAGAAGCTATAACAATATAATCGAACTTTTTGTTTATATTAGGCATACATATTTCACACCTTTTTTAAAAAATAAATAAATAAACATTTTTATAATACTTGACTCAACTATTTTATGATAATATACTATAATATATAAGTCAATTATCAAAGCAAAATATGATGTTCAAAAATAATTTGTGTATCTTATACATTTTTGACATATCTGGTTTTGATATCCATTGTTTGCCCCGAAAATAAAAAAGATGTGAGGAGATTGTATGGAAAAGAAAATTAAAAAAGGTAAATTTCAAAACTTTTCAGGAAAAGCCTTAAAGATTAAAAAAATTGTCTCACAGCCAAAATTTAAGTATACTGTTCTTATTTTGATGTTTGCTTTAATAGCTTTTAGTATCCAATATTTTGTAAACAGACCAAATTTCGGAGCATTTTTAAGCTCGGACATGGATCCTTCAGGAAATACCTACGTACTTGGTGTTGATGAAGAAAAAGGAATTTATAAAATTTCTAAACTTCTTCCAAGCGGATCTACTCAATTTCAAATGACTCTTGAAAAATCAAATTCTGACAGCGAATACGTTTACAGCAACTTAGAAGTTGATTCAGGTGGAAATTTTTACTTCGTTAAACAAAAAAAGGATTTAACTGCTGTTGTTTCCGATAAAACAATGTACCCTACTTTAAACGAAAGCGTTTTAATGTACGATACAAACGGAAATTATGTAAAAGTTTGTAAGCATCATTTTGAAGCGGCAGCATTAGGCGCAGCTTTACAGCATATTT
>CAKUXU010000030.1 GCA_934700635.1 uncultured Eubacteriales bacterium
GTTTAAATACCGGCCACATACCGGATGGCATATATTTTCTATCCCATAAATTTTCATATAAGATATCAGCATCTGCACATTTTGCCTGCATTTCTGTCATATACTTTAAAGCAATACCATCATCCATTTCCATAGCGGACTTCATACTGCTGATATATCCGGAAGATGCTGTCAGCAATACATTATTCTCAGGTCTTGCCATAAAATTCAGAAAAGCTTTTGCTGCATCTGCATGTTCGCTGTCTTTCCAGATTCCAAATGCATCTCCTTCTCCAATACCTACAAATCTTTTTCCTCCTTCTTTGGAGCAAAAATCTGGAAGGAACGCGTAATTTCCATCTGGATTTATTTCCCGGCATCCTACAAAGAAGGTTGCTCCGTTTCCAACCCAGAACGCTGCCTGATTATTTGCAAACCTCTTCACTGTATCATCTACGGAAACGGTCGCATAATCATCATAAAAATAACCAATAGCCATAATATCATAAGCCATATAAAAGCAGCTAAAAATGATCGACCGTTAAAAAATAAAAGAGGCCATATAAAGTTAAAAATTAACTGCAATCCATACAACCCTAGGGCAAATGATCCTTTTGAGCTTTTATAAATAATATCCGCGGAAATTGCCATAAGTATATACAGTATAATCCAAACTATAGGAAAAAGCCAGGACGGAGGCGCACCCGGAGGTAAAAGTATATATTTATAAATATCCATAGAATCTCTTGTTAAAAAAGAAGAAAGTCCACCTACACCCAAACTTATAAGTAAATTAATTATAAGCGACCACATAATATTATCCCTCCTATATTATCTTTAATATTGTATGCTATATTTCATCATTTATTAAAAATATATAGGGGGAAAAATTAAAGCAGATATCCATATTCTCCAAAATCATCTTTTGAAACCATTTTTCCTTGTTTTCTTATCTCATATTCTAAAGATTTAATCATAATTTTCATGTCTACTTTACTTTTTTCCGAAGCAGCTATAAATGCAGCTGTAAGAGCAACATTTTTTATACTTCCTCCTGAAATTTCAAATTGTCTGGAAATAAAATTAAAGTCAATATCTTTAGATAAAGGCACTTCCTTTGAAAAAATTTTTTTCCAAATTTCCTTTCTTTCTTTTTCACTCGGTAAATTAAAATGTACTACATAATTTATCCTTCTAAAAAATGCTTTATCTATATTTTCAAGAAAATTTGTAGTCATAATACTAACACCGCTGTGTTCTTCCATTTTTTGAAGCAAATAAGATGTTTCGAGGTTTGCATTTCTGTCATGTGAATCTTTTACTTCTGTTCTTTTTGCAAAAATTGCATCTGTTTCATCAAAAAGAAGTATAGCATTGCTTTTTTTTGCAAGGTCAAATATTTCTCCGAGATTTTTTTCGGTTTCACCTATATATTTAGAAACTACTCTTGACAAATCTACTCTGTATACCTCAAGTCCAAGCTCATTTGCAACAACCTGAGCAGCCATAGTTTTTCCTGTTCCCGGAGGGCCAGCAAAGAGCATACTAAGACCATTACCGTATAAAATTCTATTACCCATTTTCCATTCATCATAAACAATTTTTCTATACTTAAGCTGATTACAAGCCCTTTTAATTAAATTTTTTTCCTTTGAGTTCAAAATCAATTCATCCCATTGATGTTTCTTTTTGATAAGAGTCGCTTTTTCAGAAAGTTCATCGGACATTTGAGCATAAATACCTTGAGTTATTTCATTATTGCCAATTAAAGATTTTCCTTCAAAATAGCCTTGATTCGCAGCATAACTGATGCTTCTTTTTATTTGATATGGATTTAATAAAAATTTACTTGAAAGCTCCGAGATGTCTAATTTTTTATCTATTTTAAAATTTTTTAGCTCATCCTTCCAAGATTTAAATCTTTCTTCCATCGAAAGTTCCGAAAGCTCAATGTTAATAAATTTTATATCGTTTACCTTCCCTATAAAATTAATTTTTTTATCAGACAAAATAAAAACAATATTAGAAAATTTTCGAGCAATATCCAGTGCAAGATAAATCATAGAAGTTTCATTTTCAACTATCCCTTTAAAGCAAATAAAACCTCCTATAAAAAGAGCCTCTCTGCAAGCTGTAAGAATAGTTTTTTCATAGTTTTCATTTTTTAAATTGCTAATATTAACAGTGACTAGTGCTTTATCGCAAAGCTTTATTACTCTTTTTAAAATAATATTTTTACCTATTCCGTCTTCACCGTTTATGCACACGCAATTACAATCGAAAATATCGGTTTTTTTTAAAAAATTATAGATCTTGAGTGCTATTTCTTCTCGTATAGGAAGTTTACAATCATTAATTTTTTCTGGGACAACAACATCTACCCCAGGAATTTTTATTTTTTCTTCTGCGTTGCTCATGATATTTTGAAAAACTCTTTCGTCGATCTTTAGAGAATCATCAACAAAGCAAAGAGAATTCATTTTTTCCTTTAAATCCAAAAGCAAACTATAATAATTTTTTATCTCGGAAATATTTTCAACAAAAAAGTATAGCTTCAAAACTGCACTGTAAGTTAAGGCATTTTCATTTTCTATTTTTAAAATCAAATCTTTATATTTCTTTTCTACCCTGTACATAACAGAAATTAAAAATACAAACCATTCTAAATTATTAAATTCACAAACTTTTTTAAAATAATAAGCAGAAAAGAAATCATCTTTAATGCTGTTTTCCAGTTTAGTTTTCATAATTAGAGACTCATACCTATAATTTTTAACCGCTTCTTCCCTTTGACTTTCTAAAGACATTTCATTTCTTGACTTAATATACTTTTCTATAAAAAGTTCTATTTGATTGAATTCCGAAAACATATATTCAAAATTATTTTCATAAACTGACATATCCAAAATTAAATACCACACTTTCAAACTTCTTAAGGAATTGTAATCGTTGCTTGACCTGGATTAACTATAGATATAACCCCTCCGTAGCTACACATAAGCTTTGAAGTATTATTAAGTGCAGGGTTATTTCTAACCATTACCGTAGGGCAACCAGGTGCCCACGGAGCGGTTGTTGCAGGAATACACGGCATAGGAGTTAACACTCCCATTGCAGCAGCTGTTGCAGAAGCTACCTGAGGATTTGAAAGAGAAGTACACATTGCAAAAGGCATAATATTAACCATAGGTTTATTGTCCATAATTGTTGCTAAGGGATTATTTTGACCTGTAGCCATACACAAAGGCATAACTACCAAAGAAGACGGAGCAGTACCCATCGAACACATGCATTGTGCCGAATTAACAACTAAAACACCCACAAATATCACCTTTCTTAAATTTTTGTTTTTTCACGCATTTTTCTAAATTTTGCATCTATATAAAAAACTTCTCCTGTGTCGTGTTTTCCTTGAACATCTACTTTAATATTAGATTTAGTATTATCCCAAATGATTTCAAATTCTAAAATATCATCTTTCATAAAAGAAGTCATTAACGGCATAACAAGTCTTCCTGAAGAATCGGTTTTTAAATCCCAAACGGCATAAAATTTTCCACCAGGCTCAAGTGCATTTTCTAAATTATCTTTCAAAATAAATTATTATTTATCTTGATTATATCTCCAAAAAAACAAAGGTATTTTTTGTTTTTCAAATTCATAAATATATTTTTGACCAAGAAGCGAAAAATTCATGTCAACATTTAATTTAAGCTCATCAGACCCAGATTCAGCATTTTCAATAAGCTTTAAAAAACTAAGTTCATTTTTAAGACGCAAAACCATTTGTTTATTTTCGAGATTTTTTTTGTATCTCTTACAAGTAATTTCCAAACGACTGACATTCATAATATTTTGATTGTCTGCTTGATAAGATAAATCGGAAATAATTTCTTTTGTTTTATTCTCTTCAAGTGTTATCGAAAAATTTAAACTGTTATATCCTTTACAATCTACACTGATTTCATATTCTCCTGGATACAAATTTGAAAAAACATAATGACCGTCTTTTTTTCGGGTATAAGGATTTTGCTTTCCGTTACAAAGGATAACTGCACTCGTTACTGGCATTTTAGAATAAATATCTTTTAAGAGAATAACAAGTGAAGCCTTATGAATTACTCTCAAGATAAAACCTCCTTTTTAAAATACTTTAAATATCAAAAGAATCGTCCGACTCTTCGTCAGTATTTTCTTCTTCGTCCGAAGAGTCACTTTCGTCTTCTTCACTTTCATCATAAGAAGAATCATCTTCTTCTAAATCTTCATCGCTGGTATCGTCGTCCTCGTCCTCGTCTTCATCTTCGCCCTCATCTTCATCTTCATCTGGTCTTTGAGTATATTCATCATCTATGTCTTCATCCTTGATATGGGTCTCAAAAGTAAGTACTTTCTCAGGAGTATATTGTTGACTTCCAAGGTAAACAGTTTCGACTCTTTTCTTAGCTTTGTGAATATTACCGGAATCTATAGCAACCGGACCAACAACATAAAAAACCGACAACTTATATGGTTCTCCAAACATAGTCCAAATTTTAACTTTCTCTTCCATATTAATCGGTAGCATACTTATCGGTACGTTTTCTATTGGCATACCGGCATTGTTAGGCATATACCTTGCCGGAATGGTAGGATTATCTTTAAAAACCTGAATTATCTTTCCTATGATCTTAGCTTCATCTAAGGCTTTCGTTTCTATTTCAGCTTTACTGCTAACAGAAATAACATAATAAAGTTCAACCATAGCCGGTGGATCCTGAACACTACCATCAGGAAGTGTTTTATTTTCCGCAGCTCTTCCGCTAGTATCCTCTTTTATATCGTAAGGATGCAGTCCAACTATATATCCCCCTCTTTCTTTAGGGTCACAAATTCCTATGCTTTCAGCTTTATCAACAGGTTCCGGGACTAATTTATCTCTTAAAAGAGCAACTATTCCTTTTCCTATGTCAGAAATAATTGTATATTTGGCCATTTAATAACACACTCCTTAATATTAATCTTTGTTAAGCTGGTTAGGAACACTTGTATTTTCAAGTTGGACTAAATTCTTATAAAGAATAACAAAATTGTATTCAGGTATAGATATATAAGAAATATCATAAGCAGTAGCAAAAAATTCAATTGGCATATAGTAAGAGCTTTCATACGAAAGAATCGGAACAGGTAGATTATAAGGTTTATCATTAAGATATGCTACATTTTCTCCTGCCACTATTTCTAAAATTTTATCTGGAGAGGTTATGACCATTGTCGCATTGTTATACATATACTCAATGGAAGCATCAATATACTGATATAAATCATCAATCGAAAGCAAAATATGATTGTCGTACATAATCGGAGAATGTTTTATATTGAAATACCCATTTAAAAATACGACTTGTTCAGGTGCAATACCTGCGGCTTTTTTCCCGGTACCAGAAAAATTTTCGGATTCCTTTAAAAGATTGTCGTAACTTTCTGCTGGATACTGTTGTTTTTGGTAGGACTGGAGTATTGTTACCGCAACTTGAAGAGTATTTTTTGCAAGCTCAAGTCTTTCGCCTTCAACTAAATTTTCATTTACTATTTTATTTAAAATAATAACATCTAAAAGGCTTCTTTGCTGAATATTAAGGCTACTAATGTCCTTAGTGTCAACAAGACTTTCAATTTCGGCCAAAGTTTCTTGAAGTTTTTTAGAATCATCACTGCTCAGAGATTTCAAAACCAAAAGTGCTTCATCCGAAACTGCACCATCTAAATCCGAAGCTATAGTGTCAACCGAAAGTATTTTTTTAACTTCGGAATCAACAGCAGCTATACCAGAATTTTTCTTTTTCATTGCTTCTATGAGACTATTAACACTATCAAGTTGTTTTTGAAGCTCATAGGAGGTTTTCATGTTTGATGCATATTCTTGAAGAGCTGAATTCCCCGAAAGTTGAGCTCTTTTTATTATTTCATCGAGTTTTTCAAGTATATTGTCAATGCTTCCGGAAATTTTTATGTCTTCTATTATTTTATCTATTTCTTCATTTGTAAGCGATGACTCGGAATATGAATTACTTAAATTTTCATTTTTAGAACTATCGGAACTTGTTTCAAGAGCTTCTGAGAATCCACATATCATTGCCAAAGCGAAAAAACTTGTAATAACACTCATAGTCATGTCTCTTCGAACGTATCTTAAAATTCTTTGCATTGATTTCATAAATACACGCTCCTCATATTTATTAAACTATTGATATACATTTTAGCACAATTATTTTAGAATTTTGTATGTTTTCTATCAATATTTAAAAATTTATAATAACTTAAAATAAACTCCACTTCTTTAAAATTTGTACCAAATGAAATTTTTAAATGTTTTAAATATCTTTAATTCAAAAAATTAAACATAGTTTTGAATAAAGCTTTATTTTAAAAGCTCTTTTTTATATACTTAAATAAATGTCTTAAAATTTAAACTTAGATTTTTGTAATAATATATCTTTTGATTTTTGATATAATTAAAAAGTCTAATAAAAAAACGGAGGATATTAAATGTTACAAAAAGAAAAAATTTACAAAACAAAAATAGCAGGCAGACCTTTTGAAGTTCATACCGGAAAATTTGCACAACTTGCAAACGGATCATGTATGGTAAAATACGGAGACACAACAGTCCATGTTGCCGTAACAGCTTCAAAAACACCACGTGAAGGAATAGATTTCTTCCCTCTTTCTGTTGATTTTGAAGAAAGACTTTACGCAGTAGGTAAAATTCCTGGATCATTTTCAAAAAGAGAAGGACGTCCTACAGACAAAGCAATTCTAGCATCAAGAGTTATTGACAGACCTATACGACCACTTTTCCCTAAAGATATGAGAAATGATGTTTGTGTTACTTGCACCGTTATGTCAGTAGACAAAGACTGCTCACCTGAAATTACCGCTATGATTGGAACTTCTATTGCAATTTCAATTTCAGATATACCTTGGTCAGGTCCTATATCAGGATGTTTTGTTGGTCTTGTGGATGAAAATATAATAATAAATCCAACAGACGAGCAAAAAAAGAAATCTCGTCTTTCTTTAACAGTAGCTTCAACCGAAGAAGTCGTTGCAATGATTGAAGCTGGTGCAGACGAAGTCAGTGATGAAAAAATGTATGAGGCTATTTTAGAAGCTCATAAAGTAAATCAAGAAATTATTAAATTTATAAATGAAATAAAATCTGAAATAGGTAAAGAAAAATTTTCTTATAAAAGTTTTGAGCCGTCTATCCAAATGCTTGAAGATATTAAAAAATGTTCCCTTGAAGATTTAAAAAAAGCATTATATACAAATGATAAAATCATTCGAGAAAAAAATCTTGAACCTATATATAAAAAAGTACATCAAAGCTTTGATGAAATTTATCCTGAAAACAAAAGCATGATTGATGATTGCCTTTATAAAATTCAAAAAGAAATAGTAAGAGATTGGATTTTTAATGAACACAAACGTGTAGATGGAAGATCCTTGGACGAAATTCGTCCTTTAAGCGCACAAGTAGGAATTTTGCCGAAAGTACACGGATCAGGACTTTTTAACAGAGGACAAACTCAAGTTTTAACTGTATTAACTCTCGGACCTATAAGTGATCAACAAATACTGGACGGAATAGACACCGAAGAATACAAAAGATATATGCATCACTACAATTTTCCTTCATATTCAGTTGGAGAAGCTCGCCCAAGCCGTGGACCAGGCAGAAGAGAAATCGGACATGGAGCACTAGCCGAAAAAGCGCTTTTACCTGTTATTCCTTCAGCTGAAGAATTTCCATATGCGTTAAGACTTGTCTCTGAAGTACTTTCCTCAAACGGCTCAACATCTCAAGCTTCGGTTTGTGGATCTACACTTGCACTCATGGACGGCGGAGTTCCTATAAAAGCTCCTGTTGCCGGAATTTCTTGCGGTCTTGTTACTAAAGGAAACGAATTCGTTACTATGGTTGATATTCAGGGTCTGGAAGACTTTTTCGGAGACATGGATTTTAAAGTAGCAGGAACTCATAAAGGAATAACAGCCATTCAAATGGATCTTAAAATTCACGGATTAACTAAAGAAATCATTAAGGAAGCACTTTCAAAAACACACACAGCAAGAATTCATATTCTAGATGAAATAATTTTGAAAGCTATTCCTGCTCCAAGAGAAGAAGTTTCGGTTTATGCACCAAAAATTATCTCAACAAAGGTTGACATAGACAAAATAAGAGAAGTCATCGGATCAGGTGGAAAAGTTGTCCAAAAAATTTGCTCTGATTTTGATGTTAAAGTTGACATAGAAGAAGACGGTTCAATTTACATTTCAGGAAATGAAGTGGAAAACTGCAATAAAGCATTAAATAGAATAAAAAACATAGTCACCGATCCTGAAGTAGGAGCAGTTTATACAGGTAAAGTAGTAAAAATAATGAACTTTGGAGCATTTATAGAATTTGCACCCGGAAAAGAAGGAATGTGCCATATTTCGCAGATTTCAAACAAGAGACTTGAAAAAGTAGAAGATGCTTTATCAGTTGGACAAGAAGTCAAAGTGCGTATAACTGAAATTGACCCTAAAGGAAGAATAAATCTCTCTATTAAAAATGCTTAAATCTTCCGCAGGAGGTAATGAGTGAAATTTTCAAAAGTAGCTTTCAAATTTACAACCTCGCTTTTAATGGTTATCATTTTAATAGTTGGCATTTCTTTTTTAAAATTTAAGCTTTTCCCTGGAAGTCCAAAAATTTCTATAGTTATTCCTATCTACAACACAGAAAAGTACCTAGATGATTGCCTTACAAGCGCAGAAAATCAAACTTTTAGAAATATAGAGATAATTTGCATAAATGACGGCTCAACTGACAATAGCGGGAAAATAATAGAAAATCACAAATCAAAAGACAAAAGAATAAAAGTAATAACTCAAGAAAATAAGGGGCTTTCGATGGCAAGAAATGCCGGGATGGATATTGCAAAAGGAGAGTATATCCTATTTTTTGATTCCGATGATATAATCTCCCCTTCACTTTGTGAATGTGTATATAAAGTATCTATTAATCACAAAGATGCAGAAATAATTCAGTTTAATGAAACCACTTTTCACACAGGAGACAAAATAAATTTTTCCAAAGTTAATTTTAAAGAAAATGAATCTTCCAAAACGACAAGGAATTTCAATGAAAACCCGTTTGAAAAACTAAATGCAAGCTATAATGTAGTTTGGAATAAAATTTACAAAACTTCTTTTTTAAGGGAAAATAATTTAAGATTTGAAAAAGATGTCAGCCCGGGTGAAGATATGCTTTTTAATTATTTTGCTCTAAATCTTTGTAAAAAAACTGTTTTTAACAAAAATACTCTTTATTGGTACAGAAGAGGAAGACCTGGATCAATTATGAGCACTAAAGATATTAAAAGAAATCAAAAAAGCTGCATGATAATTTTTGAAAAAATTCTTGAAAGTCATGATAAGTTTAATTTTGACGGAGTAGAAAATTGGTCTGTAAATGAATCTCTTTCTTATATGTACGGAACAATTACAAGCATTATAAAAGATCCGGAAGATAAAAAATATTATGCAAAAAGAACATCAGATTTGCTTGTTTCATACATAAACAAATACTGCTACAAACCTTCTGAAAATCAACAAAAGCAAATTGATAAATTACTTGAAATCGCAAATAGTAAATAATTTAACTGGAGGAATTATTATTAAAAGATTTAAAATAAGTTCAAATAAATCTATACACTATATCTTCTTTATATCAATAGTTTTAACAATAATTGCAAGCGTAATATATTTTTTCAACTTTTATAAAGATAA
>CAKUXU010000031.1 GCA_934700635.1 uncultured Eubacteriales bacterium
GATGATGGAAGTGAAGAATTCGATAATGAAAATGTAGAACTCGATGATGTAAATGAAGAATTCGATGATGTAAATGGAGTATTCGATGATGGAAGTGAAGAACTCGATGATAAAAATGAAGAATTCGATGATGTAAATGGAGTATTCGATGATGGAAGTGAAGAACTCGATGATGGAAGTGAAGAACTCGATGATGAAAGTGAAGAACTCGATGATGGAGATGAAATCGAGGATGATACAGAAGATGAAGAAGAGAAAGAAAGTTTAAAAGACAAACTAAAAAGAAAAAAAGAAAGTCTAAAAGAAAAATTTGGAAGTCTAAAAGAAAAATTAAAAGAAAAGAAGGAAAGCATAAAGAAAAAAGTAAAAGAAAAAAAGAAAAGCATAAAGGAAAAATTTTCAAAAAAAGATGATGAAAACAAAACTGACGTAGAGAAAAAAATTGATGAAGGTAAAAAAATTGAGAATATAAGTGGCGCGCTAGGGGCAGCCAGAGATATTATGAGAAAACCAGATGGAATATATGGAGCAGAAGATCGAAATACTATAATCTCAACTTTAGATATTTTAATGAAGAGCCAAGACAATAAATCTAGCGAAGAAGAGAAAGAAGAAAAAGGTTTTCTAGGAAAATTCAAATCTAAATTAAATAGAACACAAACAAGCTCAAAATTGAATCCTTCAATAAAAAGATTAAAAAGTAAGCTTCAAAGTTTATATGAAGAGTACCCTCCGCTGGAAGCAACCGAAAAAATGCCAAGTACTTCTATGCCGGATGAACTCAGAAATAATGAAAATATTATAAATTTTGCAATAAAAGCCGACTTTTTAAATGATGCCGAAAAATTAATTCGAGATACACTCAGTGAAATTTATATTTTAGAAAAAAATAGTTTAGGAAAGGATGCTACTGCTTCAAAATTTTCAGATCAGGGTAAAAATGCTATAGTTGTTTTATCAACACTTCTTAGGCAACAAAATCAAGTAGACGGTGGAAGCGAAAGAAATACCTATAATTATCAATATGAATTAATGCGAAGAGTTCTAGCCATGAAAAAAGAGTCATCGTCATACTCATCAAGCTCACGTAGCAAATATGGCAGCAAAAACGATAGTTATGATAATATGGATAATGTTCGATACATGCGTGTTTTAGGAATAGCATTAAATGCTGCTATTGGTAAAAATTCAAATTTAAATGAAAATATTATCAAAGAAATAAAACCTTATGCAGAAACACTTGCAATAGGTAAATATGGAGAACTAAAAACGGGAATATCTAATTATGCAGATACACCTAGTAAATTGTTTTATAAATTATTAAATACTTTTAGAGGAATAACTTCGTCAAATGAAAATGGTTTTAAATTCTCAGGACAATTACAAGCTTTTCTTAAGAAGCCAACCGACAAAGCTGCCAAACAATTACTTGAAAAATGCATCCCACCTAATAATCCTTATAAAAGTGCTCAATGCTATGACGATATATTTATTAAATCTACTAGTGCCGCCGGCTTAGATAGCAAAATTCAAAGCAATGACCAATTAAAGGACCTTTTCTACAAAAAGGAGGATGATCCTGCTAACAATAAACAACCAAAGACAGAACCAGCCAAACCAACACAAAAAGAAGACACTAAAGATAAGAAATAGAAATAAAAATATCTATGTCAATGTTAAAAAGGCATAGATATTTTTTTGTTTAAAAATTCACTTTTCAGTTTAAAAAACCATAGTCTGTAAAGAAAAATAATATAAAAATAAGGGGCAATTTTATGTATTCCAAAAAAACAATTACTCTAAACAAAGCTTCACCCGGAAATTTATATAAAATAAAATCTGTTCATCTTGAAAAAACACATCGAAAAAGAATTTCAGATCTTGGAATGATTTCAGGCACAGTTATTAAGGTACTTCAAAAAAGTCCTTTAGGAGATCCTACTGCGTATCTTGTACGCGGAAGTGTTATAGCATTAAGAAATGATTATACCCGAAGAATAACAGTCCAAAAATACAGTTAGGAGCTGAAATTTTCATGAGCAGTACTACCCTCCTGGAACCAATCACAAAAGAAAAAACCGTAAAAACTTCACCTAAAACTCAAATTATAGCCGTTGCAGGGAATCCAAATGTTGGTAAAAGTACAGTTTTCAATGCTTTAACAGGACTTCATCAGCATACAGGAAACTGGCCAGGAAAAACAGTCGAACGAGCCGAAGGAAAATATTACTACAACAATAAATGTTTTCAGCTTGTCGACATTCCCGGAACGTATTCCCTACTTGCAAATTCCCCTGAAGAAGAAATTGCAAGAAATTTTGTATGCTTTAATAATCCGGATGCCGTAGTAATAGTCATGGATGCAACATCAATCGAAAGGAATTTAAATTTAGCTTTGCAAATTCTTGAAATAACATCAAAAGTAGTAATATGTTTAAATTTAATAGATGAAGCAGAAAAGAAAAAAATAAATATCGATGTAGATGAACTTTCTATGCAGCTCGGAGGTGTACCTGTAGTTTGCACAAATGCTCGTAGCAAAAAAGGAATAAATAAACTTTTAGAAGAAATAGAAAATATTAGTGAAGGAAAAACAAAAATTACCGAAATAAAAACAAACTACGGGAAAAAAATTGAATCTTCAATTAAAAATATAAGCGAAAAACTGGAAAATATATCGCATTTGAAATTAAACCCTCGATGGTTGAGCTTAAGATTACTCGAAAATGATCAAGAATTAAATAGTTATATTAAAAATCATTTTCAAAAACAACTGTTTTCAAATTCAAAAATTACTAAAACAATTTCAAAAGAAAGAAAAAAACTAAAATCGAACGGTATTAATTCAGAAAATTTCAGGGATAAAATAGTAAAAGCTCTTATTGAAAGAGCCGAAAATATTTATAAATTGTGTGTTAAAGTAAATAAACCGGATTATGATAAATTTGACAGAAAAATCGATAAATTTTTAACCTCTCCCCTAACAGGGTTTCCTACTATGATTTTATTTTTACTAGGAATATTTTGGATAACGATAACCGGGGCAAATTATCCTTCGGAAATAATAGCAGATGTACTTTTTTCTTTACAAGATAAAATAACAGATATTTTTATTCAGCTAAATGCACCTTCTTGGCTTTATGGCTCCATGATTTTAGGAGTATACAAAACTTTGGCTTGGGTAGTTTCTGTTATGCTTCCTCCTATGGCAATATTCTTCCCTCTCTTCACTTTACTCGAAGATATGGGATACCTTCCGAGAATTGCATTTAATTTAGATGGAGCATTTAAAAAATGTGGTGCTCACGGGAAACAAGCACTGACTATGTGTATGGGGTTTGGATGTAATGCTTGCGGAGTTATAGGCTGCAGAATAATAGATTCTCCACGCGAAAGATTAATTGCAATACTTACAAACAATTTTGTACCTTGTAATGGAAGATTCCCACTTTTAATCTCAATAATCACAATGTTTTTTATCGGTCAATCATTAAGCCCACTGAATTCTTTAAAATCCGCTTTAATTTTAACAGCAGTAATACTTTTCGGAATACTTATAACTTTTTTAGTTTCAAAAATTCTTTCAATAACTGTTTTAAAGGGTGTAAATTCCTCTTTTGTACTCGAAATGCCACCATACAGAAAACCTCAAATAGGAAAAATTTTAATAAGATCTCTTATGGACAGAACTATATTTGTTTTAGGAAGAGCTGTTGCTGTAGCTGCTCCCGCAGGACTAATTATATGGTTAATGGCAAATATAGAAATAAGCGGAGTAAGTATTCTCATGCATTGTGCTTCATTTTTGGATCCTTTTGCTAAAGCAATTGGACTTGACGGCATTATTTTAATGGCGTTTATACTTGGATTCCCTGCAAATGAAATTGTACTTCCAATTATAATAATGAGCTACATGTGCACAGGATGTATAACAGAAATTCAAAATCCAACTCAACTTTATTTGCTTTTAACATCTCACGGATGGTCATATATAACAGCAATATGTGTAATGATTTTTTCGCTTCTACATTTTCCATGTGGAACAACTTGTTTCACGATAAAAAAAGAAACAAAAAGCCTAAAGTGGACTATACTTTCATTCATAATACCCACTATAACCGGAATAATAACATGTTTTATAGTTTCAAATACTCTGAAATTGATCTTTGTATGAAATAAGTTTTTTATAAAATTCTAAGGATTTATAATCCCCCGAAACATGGTAAGAAACATATTTTTCAGTTATAAAAGAAAGTTTATCTAAAATATTTTCGGAAAGACTAAAACTAAAAAGTTTATCAACTGGAGAATAAATTATATGTCTAAGAGCTAAAAGTAAAGAATTTGAAATCAATTCTCCTTCTTTACTGCACTTTTCGCAGAAAAGTCTTCCTGATTCAATAGAAAATTTCATATTTTCATCTTTGTAAATTCCGCATTTAGAGCAAGAAGTTAATTCAGGCATATAACCACATAAAGAGCATGATCTTAATTCGTAAATGCTTTTTATCATTTTAATGTCTATTTTATTGTTTATAAGAAAAAATATACAATTCAAAAAAACCCGCAAAAACTCTTCCGAAACATAACTTTCCGGCTTTAAAGAAATGCAAAGCTGACAAAAATACTGTGCAAGCGATAAAATTTCAAGATTACTTCTAAGTGGTAAAAAAAACTCTTTAATTTTACAACTATTAAGCAAATATGCATTTCTCGAATGAAAAACCATAAATTCTCCATAAGAAAAAAGCTGTAGCATAGCACCTAAACGATTTTTTAGCAACTTAGATTTTTTAGCTATTACATAAACAATACCTTGCTCAGCAGTTAAAATTCCTATTGATTTGTCGCTTTCATTCAAATCACTTTCTTTTATAATTATCCCTGTTACTTTCAAATTCATTCTTATTTACTCCTGATGCATTACTGTTAGAGTCATAAAATTCCGAATACGGCATTAAACCGTTTTGCATACTTTCTTGAAGGCGATAATCAAGGTAATATTTAATATTTCCGGTAGATTCAAATTTTTTCCAAGCTGACATAGAATCCATAACAAAACCTCCCATTTTTAAATTTTTAAAATAAAAAATTAACTAATGGGATGATTATACAACATATCAAGAAAAAAATATAGTATAATTCTATATTTTTTAAATTAATTATTCATTTTTATGCATATTTACCAATTCACATATAACCTAATTCATGGAGCACCGAAGGACTATTTCTCCAGTTTTCTTTAATTTTAACAAACAGATTCAAATTTACATTACATCCGAAAATTTCACCGATTGATTTTCTGGAAGCAATTCCTATTTTTTTAATCATTTGACCACCTTTTCCAACTATGATGGCTTTATGACTTTTACGCTCACAATAAATTACTGCATGAATATTTATAGTATCTTCATTGACTTTTTTAAATTTTTCTACTTGAACTGCCGTGCCATGCGGGAGTTCTTTTTCTAAACAATAAAGAAGTTTTTCTCTAACGATTTCAGCAGCAAGTGTACGCTCAGTTTGATCTGTTATATCGTCTTGAGGAAAGAAAAAAACCGAAGGTACAGCCATATCACGTAGCTCCTTTAATAAATCCGATTTACCTTCTGAAGTTACGGCTGAAACAGGAACAATAGCTCTATAAGGGAAAAGTTTCATATATTCTTCCATTTGAGTAATAATCTGGCTTTTTTCTTTTACTAAATCTATTTTATTTATTGCAAGCACAGCGTTTAATTTATGGCTATTAAGTTTTTTTATAGTTTCGGTATCTATTTTTTTATTACCAGCTTCTATAACATGCAAGCAAAGTTCACTACCGGAAAAAGAATTGTCAATATCGGAAATCATGCATTCACTTAAACGATTAAAAGGTTTATGAATTCCTGGAGTATCTATGAAAACAATTTGAGTATCTCCGTCAGTAAGAATTCCTTTTATTGTGTTTCTGGTTGTTTGAGGTTTTGGAGAAACAATCGACACTTTAGAATTGATAAGCATGTTCATTATTGAAGATTTACCAACATTAGGTTTACCCAGGATAGAAACAAAAAGAGATTTAGTTTCAATTTTCATTTATATTACCATCCTTATTATTGTTTATTGCTTTTTTTAAAGTATGAGCTATACTTTTAATCTTATTTTTTATCTCAGTAGGACCTAAAAAAATATAAATATAACTAAATAAAAAGAATAAAATAAGTACAAAAATAAATACAAAAGGACTAGAACAAAAAATCGCCCACAATTTAGTGTAGGCTTCTTTTTTACCAAAAAAAATAAATCCAACAACAACAGCTGCCATTGCACTCACCATAACCGCACCTGCTGACATATCTTTTGCAATTTTAGCAATAGAATTATACTCTTTAGCACACAAATCTATGAAACTTTCAATTACTGTATTGAACATTTCACAAATCACAACTAGTCCAATAGTTAAAATTAAAATTGCATATTCTATTGAATTTATGCCACAAGCGGCAGAAAGAAACAATACAAAAATCGCAGCAACAGTGTGAATTCGCATATTTCTTTCATTCTTTATGGCGTATACTATCCCCTTGAGTGCAAATTTAATAGATTTTATTAAACCAAAAATCTTAGTCATCATTACTGATATACGAAACTGCGTTTTGGTATCCAAGACTTGCAATAACAACCTCTTCTTTTTCACGCATTTTTCTTTTTTGGAGTCCACCATCTACATGATCGTAACCAAGAATGTGGAACATACCGTGAGCAACCAAATATGCCAATTCTCTTCCCATCGAATGTCCATATCTCTCACTTTGTTCAACAACTTTTTCCATGGAAATAACTACATCTCCAAGAATTTGAGCTCCGTTTGCCGGATTAATATCATAGGTTCCATCTTCTTTAGCCATAGAAAAAGACAAAACATCTGTAGGAGCGTCTATATTCCTATATTGTTTATTTAAACTTTGTATGTAAAGATTATCAACAAATGTAATGCTAACCTCTGCTGAACCTTTAAATTTTTCGCACCTGAGCACTGAGTTGCAGCATCTTCTTACAAGCATGCGTATACCCTTCGGAATTTTAACTTCCTTTTGTCTGTTAACTATTATGACTTTTATTTTATCTACCATGAAATATTCCATCCTCCTGATGAGATTTAATTAATCATAAACTATAAAGATAAAAAATATGACTGCAATAAATAAATTTATTTATAAAGCTGAAAAAAAATCCTAGAAATTACCATTTTTATACATATAAATCAAATTCAGCAGCTTTTAAAAGAAATTTTTAAATTCATTGCGTATATATTAATTATAAAATATTTTTTATTAACTGTCAAATGTTTTATACTTAAAAAAAAATCCAATAATTTTAACTTTTATGTATTACTACAACAAATAAAATTCTATACACTATAATATTTTTCAGGATATTTTTTGTTTTTTAGCTATATTTTCTATGCAAGTATAAGTTACTCTTGAAAAGTACTCATTACCTTCCTCGTAATTATCTACATTTTTAGAAATTATTTTCATGTCTGAAAATTCATTTTTTTCTTTTTCACTTATAATTGAATCCAAAAATTCTTTAGCTTGCTCTAAAGTTAATGTTTTTTCTTCGCATTCTTGATAATAACATATATCCGTATGAAATATAATAGGAAATTCTATGCCAAAAATATTTAATTTTTGGTTATATTCTTCAATTCTACACGTTTCGTCAATTTTTCTCCAAGGTGTTATATCAAAATCTTTATCACAAGCTTTAATTTTGTATTTTTTTGTTATTTTTCCGCTATCAATTGCATTAAGTTGGCTAAGTTTAACTTTTTCGGTCACTATTCTTTTGGTTTTTGCAAAAACTTTACCATCAGCTTCTATAAGAGAAGTTCCGCCAGAAGGATCATTTGATATACCACTTATAAGTATTTGTCCTTTAATTACCGCATCTCCTTCATTTACACTTGGATTACCTTTATAAACTTCCAAATGATCTATTTGGCCTTCAGATTCCGCCACTATGTTACAAGCTTCTCCTTCTTTTACAATTTCGGGAGACTTTATTTTCTCTTTTATACACACATTAAGACAGCTTCCTTTTATATTTATAGATATCCAAGATATATCATTTATTTTAGACATAACAAGTTGCTTAATAATAGAAGAATTTATTTTGGATTTTTTTGTGCCGGTTGAAACTCCTAAATCTTTCATAACCGAAATTATTTCCGACGAAGAAATATTTTCATTGCCGCTTACATTTATGTTCCAAACACGAAGAGAAAAAAGGTGAATAATAAAAATGAATGTAAAAATTCCAACTAATATTCCCAATCTTTTTTTATATTTAAATAAAAAAACTGGCCAGCCGAATTTTTTTATAATCTCTACTTTTGAGCCGGATTTATCTGCTTCGGAATTAATAAATTTATATTCAGGGGATAAAATTTTTGCGTATAAACTTCCGTTAATTTTCTTTAAATCCCATAAATTTATCTCTTTTTTTACTATATTATTCAAAAATTTTTCTGGGAATCCACCTGTAACTTTAAAGGAAACATATCCACATACCCACCTAAAAGCATCAAGTATCAAAAAGCTTTCACCTCCCGATTTTAAAAAATTTTATTAAGTTATAAATTCAATTGAAGTAATAAAACCCTTTATAACAAGCGAATCCGAATTCAAACATTTTATTTCTAAATCTCTTCCAAAAAATGAAATACCCATTTTTTTCATATTTATTTTGATCATATTTTCATCATACTGAGCAATATTTTTGCATCCTTCTATAATTGCTTCACGATTTCCTCGTATTTCTATATTTACAGGATCAAGCATAATTCCTACGGATGAATTTTTAAAATTTTCAAAATTTAAAAATTTAGATTTTTTATTTAAAACTTTTTTATCTGACAAGGATTCACCTTCTCCCTTACTTCGTATGTAGTCAATTTTTAAATAATATGCTTAAACCAAAATAAAAATCACATATGATTGCATATATATAGAAAGCTGGGAGGATTTTACCTAATGGAAATTATATCTTGTAAAAAAAATTTTAAATTATATATAAAAAATGGTCTAATATGCATTTTAGTTTTTGCTTTAATGATAGAAATAATTTTAAATTCAAAATATATTTCAAAAGGAATTATACTCTCCTCTAAGTACTGCTTTGAAATTTTAATTCCTTCACTTTTTCCTTTTATGTTTCTTTCCAGATTTATTATTGCGTCCGAAATGCTTAGTTTTTTGAAAAAACCGCTAGACAAAATAACAAAATTTATTTTTTATCTTCCAGGAGCTTGTGCTCCGGCAATATTTTTGAGTTTAATAGGTGGCTATCCTGTAGGTGCAGCAGGAGCAAAAACACTCATTGAGAATAAAGAAATAAATTCCGAACAGTTGAATCGTATGCTTAGTTTTTCTGTAAATGCAGGACCTGCTTTTTTTATAGATATAGTCGGGAGAACAATTTTAAAAAATAATTTTTTAGGAATTACAGTATTTATAATTCAAGTTTGCATTTCTATTTTTTTAGGAATAATCTTAGGAATTATATCAAGAATAAAAAAAGTTCCTTATTATTCAAAAAATGAAAATAAAGGAAAAGATAAAACATTACCGGAATCTATTATAAAATCAACCTCAGAAACATCTGTTTCAATAATAAATATGTGCAGCCTAATTTTAGTTTTTAATGTAGTTATTTCAGTAATTGAAAAATTTTTAACTGTTAAAAATGAATTTTATATTTTAATCATTTCATGCCTGGAAATAACTTCCGGATG
>CAKUXU010000032.1 GCA_934700635.1 uncultured Eubacteriales bacterium
ATTTTAGCATTAAGAGCTTCAAGCTCACTATCTATTTTGTCTCTTTCAAGACCTGTTAATCTTCCAAGAGGCATCTGAACAATAGCTTGAGTTTGAATATCATCAAGACCAAATCTTTCGGAAAGTTTATCTTTACCTTGCTGTACAGATTGAGCACTCTTTAAAATAGCAATCACTTCATCAATAAAATCAAGTGCTGTTTTGAGCCCTTCTAAAATATGAGCACGTTCTTTTGCTTTTTTAAGTTCAAAAACAGTTCTTCTCGTTACAATTTGAATTTGGAAATTTATATAGTGCTGCAAAATTTCTTTTAAATTGAGAATCTTCGGCTCTCCGTTAACTATTGCCAGCATAATAGCCCCAAAAGTAACTTGAAGTTGCGAATATGAAAAGAGTTTATTTAAAACTATTTGAGGGGAAGCATCCTTTTTAAGGTCTATTTCAATATGCATTCCTTTTCTGTCAGAATGATCTTCTATACGAGAAATTCCCTCTATTTTCTTATCTTTGACCATCTCGGCAATGCTTTCAACAAGTCTTGCTTTATTAACCTGATACGGAAGCTCAGTAACAATAATTTTATATCTGGAATTTTTGTCCTCAATTATTTCAGTTTTTGCACGAACTGTTATTTTTCCTCTACCTGTCATATATGCAGCACGCATACCAGATTTACCCATAATTATTCCACCGGTAGGAAAATCAGGACCTTTGATATACTCTAAAATGTCAACAATTTCCGCTTCTGGATTGTCAATCAAAAAGCACATAGCATTTATTACTTCACACATATTGTGAGGAGGTATATTGGTTGCCATACCAACTGCTATTCCCGTTGAGCCGTTTACTAAGAGATTAGGGAATCTAGAAGGTAAAACAGTAGGCTCCTTTAACCTGTCATCGTAGTTTGGAACAAAATCCACAGTTTCTTTTTCTATATCACTAAGCATTTTTACTGCTATTTTTCCCATTCTAGATTCAGTGTATCTGTATGCTGCTGGCGGATCGCCATCAATAGATCCAAAATTTCCATGACCGTCTACAAGCATATACCTCATGGAAAAATCTTGTGCCAAACGAACTAATGCATCATAAACAGAAGCATCACCATGTGGGTGATATCTTCCAAGTACTGCCCCAACTACATTAGCACACTTTCTGTAAGGTTTGTTCGGACCCAAATTATCTTCAAAAAGAGCATATAAAATTCTTCTGTGAACAGGCTTTAAACCATCACGGACATCCGGCAATGCTCTTGAAACTATTACAGACATAGAATAAGCCAAAAAAGATTTTTTCATTTCTTTTTCAATATCAACGTCTATAATCTTGGAATAAATTTTTTCTTCATTTTGATTTTCCATGTGGCACTCCTCTGAAATTAATTAACAAAATATTCAAATCAAACAGGGTTCGTTCCTGCAACGATTATTGCTTGAACATCCGCTCGAAAATCAGGATCAATAGCTCTTATCGGTATAATTATTCCAGGATCTCCAGATTTAAAAATCATAATTAAATTTTTATACTCATCGCTTTCATAAGAGCCATCTAAGTAAATAGTCCTTTGACCACTTTTACTTTCAATTTCAAGCCTATCGGGGAATATATCCACCGAAAATTCATTTTCTTTAAGTAAACCATTAGCCATTATATTCATATTCATGAAAGGAATAAATCTAATTAAAATAAGCGCAATAAACGGTACAATAGCCAAAAGCATATAGCATGAAGAATTTCTGATATGGAAAAAGTTTCCGATAATAGACATTGACATTAAAATAATAAATAAAATACCTTGAATTATCACATACTTTTTCTGTATACTTTTGTTTCTTTCATACTCACTTCCACGACGAATAAATTGTTTAACTTCGTTTTTTGTAAGATCGTATTTGATCTTAATACCTGTAAGTTCTTCTTCGTATTTTTCTAATTTATCGTCGGCAACTATTTCTGCTTCTACTTCTTCATTTTGCCCTCGATAATCCTCGTTTTCTTCTTGATTTTTATTTTTTCCCCCAAGTGATGAACTACTATTACTTTCAACACTTTTTAAATTATTATCCAAACCCTCGGGTAAAGGGTACGAATCATTATCCATTTTTCCTCCTAAAAAATTATTTTTTGGGTAAGATTATATACCTTGCTAAAATAAATTTCAACTTTAAAAAACTAAACTATACATCTAAATCTTGAACATATTTCGCATTTTTTTCTATGAACTCTCTTCTAGGCTCAACTTTATCACCCATGAGAATAGTAAATGTTTCATCTGCAGCCTGAGCATCTTCAAGAGAAACTTTAAGCATTATTCTGGTTTCTGGATTCATAGTTGTTTCCCAAAGCTGCTCGGCATCCATTTCTCCAAGACCTTTATAACGTTGCACGTCGGCTCCTCCGCCTATTTCAGAAATAATCTTATCTCTTTCTTCATCTGAATAAGCATAAGTATGAACTTTATTTTTGGTAATTCTATAAAGTGGCGGCTGAGCAATGTAAATATGACCTTCTTCAATTACTGGTCTCATAAAACGAAAGAAGAATGTTAGAAGAAGAGTTCTTATGTGCGATCCATCAACATCAGCATCTGCCATAATTATAACTTTACCATATCTTATTTTGCTAATGTCGAAATCTTCTCCTATACCGCAGCCAAGTGCAGTTATAACGGGCATTAATTTATCATTTCCGTAAACTTTGTCAATCCTTGATTTTTCAACGTTAAGCATTTTACCCCACAAAGGTAAAATTGCTTGAAAACGTCTATCTCTTCCGCATTTTGCAGAACCTCCAGCTGAATCTCCTTCGACTATATATATTTCTGTTTCACTTGAATCCTTGGATTGACAGTCAGCAAGCTTTCCGGGAAGGGAATTACTTTCCATAGCCGTTTTACGTCTTACTAAATCTCTGGCTTTTTTTGCTGCTTCTCTCGCCCTTGAAGCAGATAACGCCTTCTCTACAATACTTTTCGCAGCAGATGGATTTTCTTCAAGATAAACAGAAAATTTTTCGCTTATCATGTTGTCTATGAACGGCTTTATTTCGGTATTTCCTAAACGTGTTTTTGTTTGCCCTTCAAATTGAGCATTTCTAACTTTAACACTTATTATAGCTGTAATTCCTTCGCGAACATCATCGCCAGAAAAATTCTTATCATTTTCTTTAAGGAAATTATATTTTCTAGCATAGTCATTTATAACTCTTGTTAAAGCGCGTTTGAATCCATCTTCATGAGTACCGCCGTCAATAGTATGAATGTCATTAGCAAAAGAGAGGATCAAACTGTTATAACTGTCATTGTACTGAAAAGCAACTTCTCCACTTGCTGATTCATCTTTTAAAGAACCCGAAAAACTTATAACTTCATCATGAATCCCGGAAAGTCCTCTTTTTTTATGAATATATTCAACAAAGCTTTTTATTCCGCCTTCGTATGAAAAAACATCTTCCTTTAAGTTTTCGGCATCTCTTAAATCTTTCAAAATTATTTTTATTCCCGCGTTCAAAAATGCCTGTTCACGAAGCCTCGATGCTAAAGTGTCATAATCATAGACATCGGTTTCTTTGAATATTTCAGGATCAGCTTTAAATTCAATTTTAGTTCCTTTTTTGGTTGTATCTCCGATTATCTCAAGATCGCTCTTTGCAGTTCCTCTTTCAAATCTTTGCTTGTAAACATGAGTACCGTCTGAAACCTCAACCGTAAGCCATGTTGAAAGTGCATTAACGACAGAAGCACCTACTCCATGAAGTCCACCTGAGACTTTGTATCCACCGCCTCCGAATTTTCCTCCTGCATGTAAAACTGTAAATACAACTGTTACAGCCGGTATTCCTGCAGTGGGGTGAATTCCAACTGGTATACCTCTTCCGTTATCTGTAACTGAAATTATATTTCCTGGAAGTATTGAAACGTTTATCTCGTCACAATACCCAGCTAGAGCTTCGTCTATTGCATTATCAACTATTTCATAAACCAAATGATGAAGTCCCCTAGGTCCAGTAGTTCCTATATACATTCCTGGTCTTTTTCTAACTGCTTCAAGACCTTCAAGAACTTGTATTTGTCCGGCACCATATTTTTCGGTATTTGAATTATTACTTTCCAAAATAAAACTCCTTTATATTCAAAATTTAATTACTAAAAATTTCTTTTTCCGTTGTTTCTCCAGCAGTATCTTCCTCTTTTTTCGGATTCTCGTCTAAATTAAAATTTTTTCTGCATTTCCGTAAATTTATCATAAACGGAGTGTAAGCATAAAATATTCCGAAAATAAGAGTGATGAAAATAATCCCAATTAAGCAGTAACCGCATCCCATAAAGACTGCTGCCACAAATGCAATAACAGATATTATTTCAACTATGCCTAAAAGCTTAAACGTTAATGGATTTAAAACAACCTTAGATTTCCTTAAGCAAGAAGGACATTTAAAAAAAGAAGAGTTTTTAGATGCCAAGGATTCAAAATACATAAGCTTCATGCCACAATAAGGGCAATGCGGTAGATTAGTCATTTCGTTTATTTTTACCTCCAAAAAGTTAAACTTTTCTCATAAATCAAGTAAATTCGTCATACTTCTTTTCATCAAGGTTGAAGTCAAAAGAGGACTCAAATAGACTGTTTCATTTTCAGATTCGTCTTCACAACAAACTATACATGATTTTGGTAAGTCTTCCGCTACATTTACAATCTTACCTCTTTTCTCAATGTTTGACAAATAAATTCGATTATTTTTAAATACAGTTATTTTATCAATATCAAATATACCGATTATGTCCTTCGAAGCTATTATATAATTTCCGCCGATGTTTATATAGGAATTTTTGTCACAATTCATTTTCAATTACTTCTCCATTGTCCATATGAAATAAATATGCTGAGGAAAAAAGCTTTGCAAGCTCTCTATCACAACCAGTTATGAAAGTTTGTTTACCTTCCAGTTTGTTTATAACGTATTTTTGTCTTGAAATATCAAGTTCGCTCATAACATCATCAAGTAAGATTACTGGTGGGTCACATAAACTTTGTTCCAGTATTTCAGACTCTGAAAGCTTTAAAGACAAAACCGCAGATCTCTGTTGGCCTTGAGAACCAAAAAGTTTTAAGCTTTTTTTACCAATGATTATTTCCAAATCATCTTTATGAGGTCCTACAGAAGTAAATCCTTGTTTTAAATCCGAGTTCAAAGAATCCGCAAGCCGTGAAAGAAAATCAGATTCTAGGTCTTTTAAATTGATTTCAGAAGCAGTTTTTTTTGTAACTGTTGAAATATATTTTAAATTTAAAGTTTCCTTTTCGCTTGAAATTTCTTCGTAAATTTTTGTGACCATCGGGGATAAAAGTGAAAAATATTCCATTCTTGACTCCAAAATTTTTGTTCCTATCCTAGCAAGTTTTGAATCCCAAATTTCAAGACTCTGATCCTTTTTGCCGTTTTTTGATATTTGTCTTAAAAGTGCATTTCGCTGTTTTAAATTCTGATTGTAAGATGCAAGAATTTTAGTATAACTCGGTTTTAATTGACATATTGCAGCATCTAAAAATTTACGTCTGTTTTCTGGACCGTCTTTTATGAGCGAAAGATGAAGTGGAGTAAAAAGAACTACTCTGAATTTCCCTATCATACTTGTAGGATATTTCTGTGGAATATCATTTAAAAATATTTTTCTTTTTCCCATAGAGAAGTTGACACTTATTTTTTGATCTCTTTTTTCAAAAAACAATTCTCCGTTTAGCTTTGCAAATTCTTCATCGAAATTTATTATATCACAGTCTTTTGTTTTTCTAAAGGACCTTGCACCGGTAAACATCCATATTGATTCTAAAAGATTTGTTTTTCCTTGAGCATTTTTGCCGTAAATATAATTTATTCCGTTTTGAAATTCAAATAATCCGTCCTTTAAGTTTCTGTAATTCTTGTTAGTTAGTTTTGAGATTCTCATAAATGTCACCGTATATATTATATCACATTTACAATGTTTTTTAAGTTTTATTTTTAATTATTTACGAACGTACTCTTACAGGAAGGACTAAAAAGAGAAAAGATTCTCCTTCCTGAGGAACGATTTTTATTGGGCTTAAGGAGTTTAAAACTTGGATTTCAATTTCATCGCAGTCTGTATTTTTTAAAGCATCAAGCATGTATTTATTGTTAAATGCTGTTTCTATATCTTCGGTTAAATCGCTTGTGGACATGATTTCATCATTTGATTTTCCGACCAAGGTATTACATGAAAGCTTTGTGTAGTTCTTTGAAAAAGTGCATCTTACAGGACTTTTAAGTCTATCGGTTATTAATAAAGATACTCTTTCAATGCTGTCAATAAAACTCGCTGTTGAAATTTTTATTTTCGGACTTGTATTTTTTGGAATAGTTGTTTTGTAGTCAAGGAATTCTCCTTCTAAAAGTCTTGAAACAATTTTGTAATTACCTACATAAAAATTTATATGTCTCATTCCTGCTGAAATTCTGACTGTTTCTTCATTTTCTGAGCCTTGGGGTAGTATTCTAAGAACTTCCTTTAATGTTTTTCCTGGAACTACGAATTTAAGTTCAAGACTTTCTTCTATCGGTTCGCTTCTTAATTATAGTCTGTATCCGTCCACTGAAACAAGACTAAGGATTTTATTTTTTATATCGAATAAAGTTCCTGTATGAACTGGTTTTGAGTCTGTGTCGGCTACAGCAAAAATAGTTTGTTTGATCATGCTTTTTAGAATACCTGCTGGTACCTTAAAGCTTTCTGCTTGAGAAATATCTGGTAATTCAGGAAATTCTTTTGCATCTATTCCGATTAACTCAAATTTACTTTGTCCGCATGAAATTTTAACTGCTAAATTTTCATTTGATTCAATTTCTACTACGTCTGAGGGTAGTTTTTTTATAATTTCAGTCAGTAAATGTCCGTTAACAACTATTTTTCCTTTTTCTTGAACTGTTGCTTTTATTGACGTTGTAATACCCATTTCTGTATTGTATCCGCAGAGTTCTATGTTGTCTTCTGTGCAATTTATAAGCACACCTTCTAACGCTGCGATTGTTGATCTTTGTGCAACTGCTTTTTGAACACTTGTCAAAGAATTTGCTAACTGAAGTTTTCCACATTTAAATTTCATTTTTGAGTTCCTTTCTTTACGTTTTTTCATTTTTCGTTACATAACATAACATATATATTTATAGTAGTAGTAGTAGGGGCTGTTGAAATGTTGAAATGTTGTTGAAGTCCGCATAAATGCTTGGCTAAATAGAAAATTTTGTATGTTGAAAGTCTGTGGACAAATTGTTGAGAATGTTGAAAACTTTTTGAATTTTTTAGTTTTCCACAAAATTGTTGAAAACTCAATGTTGAAAGTTGAAAACTTGTTGAAAAGTTTTTTTGTAAAAAATAGAGATATTTATTAGTAATCTCTTATATTTTTTATTATATCTTCAACCATAGCTTTTGTTTTTGGATTTTTAGCTAAGCTTTTTTCTACTTGTTGAAGTGCGTAAACAATAGTAGAGTGATCTCTTCCTCCGAATGATTCACCGATAGATACTAAAGGAAGTTGTGTGATTTCTCTTACTATGTACATCGAAATTTGTCTTGCATTTGATATTGACGCAGATCTTTTTGAAGATCTTATTTCTTCTGGTGTTACACCAAATGTTCGGGCAACCTCGGTTATTATTTTTTCAATTGTTATCGGTGGAGGCTGGTCATTATTTAGTATGTCTGAAATTGCGATTTGAGCCGTTTTTATGCCCATTGGCTCTCCACCTAAAAGGTGATGAGCTTTGATTTTTTTTACAGTTCCTTCTAGTTGACGAATATTTGTTTTAAGTTTTTTGGCTATATAGTCGCAAACTTCATTTGGGAGTTTTATATGAAGTAATTCGGCTTTTCTGCGAATAATTGCAATTCTTGTTTCAAAATCTGGTGGTTGAATGTCTGCAATTAGTCCCCATTCGAAACGAGTTCTGAGCCTATCTTCAAGGGTTTGAATTTCTTTTGGAGGACGATCCGAGGTCAGAACGATTTGCTTTTTTGCTTCGTAAAGAGAATTGAATGTATGGAAAAATTCTTCTTGAGTCGAATCTTTACCCGCAATGAATTGTATGTCATCTACGAGCAAAACGTCTGCTTCTCTGTATTTTTGATGAAACTCCATCATCGTATTGTTTCTTATAGAATCTATAAGTTGATTTGTAAAATCATCTCCTTTTATGTATAAGCAAACTTTATTTGGGTTATTTTTTTTAATGTCATTTGAAATGGCATACAAAAGATGTGTTTTGCCAAGACCTGAATTTCCGTAGATAAACAGTGGATTGTATGCTCCTGCGGGATTTGAAGCTACTGCTAAAGCGGCTGCATGAGCAAATTTGTTTGAAGATCCGACTATATACGTGTCGAAAGTAAATTCATATTCTAAATCGATAGCTAAATTTTGATCGCTTTTTTTGCTGCTTTCTTTGATTTCTTCGGGTATTGTAAAACATATATCTATTCCAGATCCGAAAATCTCTCTGAAAGCGCTGTCTATAAGACCTATATAGCATTTGTTCAAAGTTTGTCTGTGAAATTCATTTGGAGCCATCAAGACTGCTTTGCCTTTTTCAAAATTAAGCTCTATGGGTTCTATTCTGTCAATCCACGTTTTATATGCGACTCCGGTAATTTTTGTTTTGCAGAACTCACATATTAAGTCCCAGGCTTCGTTAAAAGAATTCATAAGGATAAGACCTCCGGGTTTTTAAATTTTTATGTTTAAATCAAGTTTTTTGATTCCACAAATTTACAATTTATTATACCTAATTTTCAAAAATTCTTCAACATAACGC
>CAKUXU010000033.1 GCA_934700635.1 uncultured Eubacteriales bacterium
GTTCATATCCATCAAAAAGTTGATTTATAACACCTTTTCCGTTGGTATCGGTCAAAAATTCAGATCTATAACCGATAATTCCTCTTGAAGGAACGCGGAATTCTAAAAGTGTCATACCACCATCTTTTGGTGTCATATTTGTCATTTCAGCTTTTCTTGCGCCTATTTTTTCTATTACAGACCCAACATAACTTTCCGGAACTTCAACAGATAAAATTTCCATCGGCTCACAAAGTTTTCCTTCTATTTCTTTCATAATAACTTGTGGTCTTGAAACTTGAAATTCATATCCTTCTCTGCGCATTGTTTCAATTAATATCGAAAGATGAAGCTCACCTCTTCCCGAAACTTTGAAAGTATCTGCTGAGTCAGTTTCTTCGACTCTCATTGAAACATTGGTCTCAACTTCTTTGAAAAGTCTGTCTCTGATGTTTCTGGAAGTTACAAATTTGCCTTCTCTTCCCGCAAACGGACTATTATTAACCATAAAATTCATAGCAACCGTCGGCTCATCTATTTTAATAAACGGAAGAGGATCGATTTTTTCAGGAGAACAAAGAGTTTCTCCTATATTAATTGAAGGAATACCTGAAACACATACTATTTCTCCGGCAGGTGCAGAATCTGTTTCCACTCTCTTAAGGCCTTCAAATTTATATATTTTTCCTATTTTAACATTCTTTGTTTCTCCGTCCGAAATGCACTGAACTACATTTTCTCCAACATGAACAGTTCCTCTTTCGACTCTTCCTACTCCGATTCTACCCACATAACCATCATAATCTATATTAGAAACAAGTATTTGAAGAGGACCATTTTCGTCTCCGCTTGGTGAAGGAACTTCTTTTATTATAGTTTCAAAGAGTGGACGTAAATCTTTTCTTTCATCATTAAGATTTAAAAATGCATATCCTTGTCTTCCTGAGGCATAAACAACTGGAAAATCAATTTGATCATCATCAGCACCAAGCTCTATGAATAAATCAATAACCTCGTCGATAACTTCGTTTGGTCTTGCACCTTCCCTGTCTATTTTATTTATAACAACTATAGGTTTTTTATTAAGTTTTAGAGCTTTTTGAAGAACAAAACGAGTTTGAGGCATACATCCTTCAAAAGCATCAACCAGTAAAATAACACCATCGACCATCATCAAAATTCTTTCAACTTCTCCGCCAAAGTCAGCATGACCTGGTGTGTCAACTATGTTTATCTTTACATTATCATAAAACACAGAAGTATTTTTAGATAAAATAGTTATACCTCTTTCTCTTTCAAGATCTCCTGAATCCATAACTCTTTCCGCAACACTTTCATTTGACCTAAAGGTACCGCTTTGTTTTAGCATTTGGTCAACAAGAGTAGTTTTACCATGATCAACGTGAGCTATAATAGCTATATTTCTTAATTTACAATTCATTTGAAAATCCTCCTTATTTATCTTCTATTAATTTTTTAAATTCTCCGTTTATTTCTGTATTTGCACCCTCAGGAATTTTTTGAAAAACCTCAAGTACTTTATCTCTCATCCATAAGCTCGGCATAATTCTAACGGAATATCCGCAACCATTATCCACAATCCAATCCAAAAATGAAGAATTCTCCAAACTGTATGTTGAAAGAATACTCATAATAACTCCTCCATGAGTAAAAACAGCAGCAGAAGTTACACCTCTTTTAATAAGTGAATATACAATTTCCTCAAAAGCTTTACATATTCTTTTAAAAAATTCTTCGCCACTTTCTCCATTTGGAACAGCTGACTGCCTGTTATTTTCTATCCATTTTCTATAACGCTCGTCAGTTTCCATAAGTTCTTTATATGATTTACCTTCCCAATCTCCAAAATTCCATTCTTTTAAATCATCAATTATTTTGGGATTTGAACCAGGATACAAAATTTCACAAGTTTGTTTGCAGCGTATCATAGGGCTGGTATAAAATTCTAAAGCGGTCGGATATTTATAGTTTTCTTTTAAATTCAGAAGTTTTTCTTCACCTTGTTTACAAACTGGGATATCAGTAACTCCTGCATAAGCTCCATCTAAATTAGCTTGTGTTAATCCATGACGTATTAAATGTATAACATAAGATTTCACTTTAATTATTCACCTTACCTATAGTAATTTTCTTTTCAGTACCGTTTAAAATTCTAATAATATTACTTTTGTGTTTTGCAAGAACTACTGTTGCCATTATAAACGTAAATAAAGTTGAAATTAAAATTTCTTCACTAGAACACTTTGAAAAAAAGCATACAAGAAAAGTTGAAATAGGGTAACTTATAGCAGCAAAAATTGAAGCAAGAGAAATAATTTTTGAAAAAATAAATACAATCAAAAATACACTTATTATTATAAAAAATACTCTAACGTCAATAAGAAGAGAGCTAGCCCATGCAGTTAATATTCCCTTTCCGCCTTTAAATTTAAAGAAACAAGGGTAAATATGACCTAAAATACATCCTAAAGAAGCGGTATATGCAAAAAATTTTAAAATCAAAAATGAATTTTCAGGAACATAAATCATTGATGCAATTTTTATTCCAATCCATACCGCTAAAACACCTTTTGTAAAGTCGCCTATAAATGCTAAAATCGCAACTTTTTTACCAACTGTTCTGAGTGCATTTGTAAATCCTGCATTTCCGCTTCCCAAATTTCTGATATCTTTGTCAATATTTAAAACTTTTGTAACTACAAGAGAAGAATTCACCGCACCTATAAGATAAGAAATAATAAGTGTTGCTGCTATAAGAATAAAATAATTTAATACAAACTCCACTATAAATTTATTCTCCTTTTTTCGCTAAATTTTCGGTTCAAAATTTCTTTCTCCCTTTTCCCTTACAACAAAATGTATCGGATTTCCAATAAAACCAAATGTAGTTCTTAAATTATTTTCCAAGTAATGTTTATATGAAAAATGAAATAATTCTGCCTTATTAACAAAAAACACAAAAGTAGGCGGAGCAGAACTTACTTGAGTCATATAGTATATTTTTAATCTCTTGCCTTTATGAGACGGTGGAGGAGTCTTAACAACAGCTCTAGCAAGAAATTCATTTAAAATTCCAGTAGAAATTCTTAAATGACTATAATCATTGACTTCATTTATAAGATTAAAAATTTCATCTATCCTTTGACCTGTTTTTGCCGATACAAATAAAATCGGCGCATAGGACATAAACAAAAATTTACTTTTTATTTCTTTTTTATAATTTTCTAAAGTATTTGTTTCTTTTGAAACTAAATCCCATTTATTAACCAGTATAATGCAAGCTTTACCGGCTTCATGAGCAAGACCTGCAACTTTTGTGTCTTGTTCTGTAGGACCTTCCTGTGCATCAATCATAATTATGCACACATCGGATCTTTCAATAGCCATTTTAGCCCTAATAACACTATATTTTTCAACATTTTCATTTATTTTACTTTTTCTTCTAATTCCTGCTGTATCTATAAAATTATAAGATCCATAAGAATTTGAGATTCTAGTGTCGATTGCATCTCTTGTAGTACCTGCAATATTCGAAACTATGCTTCTTTTAGACCCTGAAATGAAGTTCACAAGTGAAGACTTTCCGACATTAGGCTTCCCTATAATAGCAACTTTTATTAAATCGCTTTCTTCATTTTCCTCTTCATTCGGTAAATACTCAAATATTTTATCTAATAAATCTCCTGTTCCGTGTCCATGCAATGAAGAAACTCCTACTAAATCTTCAAATCCCAAACTATAAAATTCATAGGAATCAAATTCTTCACTTTCAACATTGTCAAGCTTATTCACACAAACAATAACAGGTTTTTTCGATCTTTTAAGTATTTGACCAACTTCTTCATCAGATGAAATTAAACCTGATTTTCCATCAACTACAAAAACTATAACGTCTGCAATATCAATAGCAATTTCTGCTTGAGATTTAATTTCTTTTGAAATAACATCATTTTCATTTCCACTTTCAATACCTCCGGTATCAATCATAGAAATTTCTCTTCCTCGCCATTCGCAGTCACCATAAACTCTATCGCGTGTAACTCCAGGCATATCATCAACAATTGAAAGTCTTTTTCCGATTAATTTATTAAAAAGAGTGGATTTACCAACATTTGGCCTTCCAACAAAAGCCACCACCGGTTTTGACATTCGCATCATTCCTTCCATAAGCAAAACTTACATATAAATAATTAAGTTAAACTCAAGAATTTTTTTAAACTTTAAATAATTAGTACTTGAAGAAAATAGAGAAGGATTTCTCCTCCTCTAAATTCTTAAATTATAAACTGAAACTATGCTTCTTTCTTTATGACTTCTCTATCTTTATAGTAGCCACAACCTTTGCAAACTCTATGAATCAGTTTAAGTCCTCCGCATTTTCCGCAACGACTGAGTGCCGGTGCTTCCAATTTCCAAACATTTGAACGTCTGGAATTTCTTCTAGCCTTAGAAGTTTTTCTCTTAGGTACTATTGCCATTATATACACCTACTTTCCTTTAACAAAAGAAATTCTCAAATAAAAATTACAGAGAAAATCTTATTTTTAAAACTCACTGCAAAATAAAATTCATTTTGCATGGATTTTTTTAATTATTTATTTAGGTACACTCAAGCTAGATAATTATAAAATAATTTCTCATTTTTGTCAAGGATATCATTGACATACTATATTTTTACGGATTTTTCAAAAGTGAAAACATATTTTTCTTATAAGCTTCCACACCAGGTTGATCAAAAGGATTTACCCCTGAAATGTAAGCTGAAATCGCACAGGCTTTTTCAAAAAAATATACTAAGTAACCTAAATTATATTCATCCATCCTGTCTATTTCAAGATGGATATTCGGTACACCACCTTGCGTATGAGCAAGAATCGTACCTTCAAAGGCTTTTGAATTTACATATTCAACAGTTTTACCTGATAAATAATTCAAATTGTCTAAATCATTTTCATTTTCAGGAATATTTAAATCGCAAAAATGATTATTAACAGTAAGAACTGTTTCAAATATTATAGGGTTTCCTTCTTGAATAAATTGACCCAAAGAATGAAGATCAGAAGAAAATATAGCAGAAGAAGGGAAAATCCCTTTTTTATCTTTGCCTTCACTTTCACCGAAAAGCTGCTTCCACCACTCAAAAAAGTACTTAAGATTTGGCTCATACCCCGCTATAATTTCAATATTCTTTCCTTTAGAGTATAAAATATTTCTAATCAAAGCGTACTTATAACACTCATTTCCAAAACTAAGACTTTCATACTTCTTTTGTGCAGATAAAGCACCAGAAATTATTTCTTTTATATCAATTCCCGCAACACAAAGAGGTAACAAACCAACAGAGGTAAGAACAGAGTATCGTCCTCCTACGTCCTGCGGTATTTCCAACAATCTATACTTATTTTCAGAAGCAAGATTTTTAAGTGCACTTAATTTGCTAAAACCTGTAGTGCAGAAAATCCTTTTTGATGCTTCCGATTTACCATATTTATTTTCTAAAATTTCTCTTAAAATTCTAAAGGTTAAAGCACACTCAAGTGTCCCGCCTGATTTAGAAATCACGTTTAAGCAAACATCTTTCGATTTACAAACATCAATAATTTTATTAATTTCATAAGCGCTTAAACTGTTACCAGCAAACATTACTTTGGTTTTCATATGGGAACCATAACATTTGGAATTTAAGAACTCTATAGCTGCCTTAGATCCCAAATACGATCCCCCTATGCCCACAACAATAAGCACATCGCATTTTTTTCTTATCTCTTCAGACATTTGATAAATAAGTTCTAAATCTTCAGACTTGTAGTTCGAAGGCAAACAAAGCCAACCTTTACCAAATGAATTCTCACTAATGCTATGAAGTTTTTTATGTGCATTTTCAAGTTTGTTTTCAAAAAGCAAATAATCAGATTCGCTTATAAAACTTTCTAAATATTCTGTGTTAAGTTTAATCATCAAACGCCGCCTCAACTAAAATAGAAAACAAAATTTTTAAAGTCAAAAAACTATTTAATCATTCCTGCAACTTCATCTGCGAAATTATCTTCTTTTTTCTCAAGTCCTTGACCTTTTTCAAATCTAACAAAAGAATCTATTTTTATTTCTGTTCCAAGTTCTTTAGAAACTTTTTCAGTATACTGAGAAATGCTTAAATGGCTGTCTTTAACAAAAACTTGTTCTTGAAGGCATACTTCCTTATAGTATTTTCCAATTTTTCCTTCGAGAATTTTGTCTGCAACCTTTTCAGGTGAGCCACTGTTTAAAATTTGTTCTTTTAAAACTTTCTTTTCATGATCAAGAACTTCTTCAGGAACTTCTTCTCTGTTCAAATAAAGAGGATTTACAGCTGCTATTTGCATTGCTATATCTTTTGCAAATACACGGAAACCTTCTGTTTTGGATACATTTTCATCTGCTAAATCAAATTTAACAAGAACTCCTATTTTTCCACCAGCGTGAACATAAGATGAAACTACACCTTCAAGACGTTTGAAACGTCTGATCTTAATATTCTCACCGATAGTTAAAATTTTCTCTTGTAAAATATTTTCGATTGTCTTTCCGTCTTTGTCTTTAAGGGCAAGAAGTTCTTCAACAGATGACGGATTTTCATTCATAACAGTTTCTCCGCAAAGTTTAACAAATGCTTGAAATTCTGCATTTTTAGCAACAAAATCCGTTTCAGAATTTACTTCTATTGCTACTCCTAAAGAATTGTCCTCATTAGTATAAGCCATTGCAAGACCTTCGGCTGCTATCCTTGAAGATTTTTTAGTTGCTGCTGCTAATCCTTTTTCTCTTAAAAAGTCTATTGCTGCTTGCATATCTCCGTTCGAAGAAGTGAGAGCTTTCTTACAATCCATCATTCCGCAACCGGTTTTTTCTCTAAGCTCTTTAACATCTTTAGCAGTAAAACTCATAAAATATTCCTCCTATAATTTTTAAGTGACTTATCAAAAATTATTATCTTTCTTCACTGTTTTCCTCAGAGTTCATATTCAAAATTTCATTTTCCAAATCTTTGTCGGCTGAAAGCTCTTCTGAAGGATCTCCTGTTTCGCCTTCTTTTACTTCAAGAACTGCATCTGCTATGGCTGAGCTGATAAGTTTAACGGCTCTTATAGCATCGTCATTTCCAGGAATTACATAATCCACTGTATCGGGGTCACAGTTTGTATCTACAACTGCAACAACCGGAATGCCAAGTTTTTTTGCTTCGGAAACAGCGATTTTTTCTTTCTTAGGATCTACAACAAACAAAGCTCCAGGAAGCTTTTTCATTTCTTTAACACCACCGAGAAATTTCTCTAATTTCTCTATCTCAAGACGTAATTTAATCACTTCTTTTTTAGGAAGTAAATCGAAAGTTCCGTCTTTTTCCATTACTCTTAATTGATTTAATCTGTTAACTCTTTTACGAATGGTTGTGAAGTTTGTAAGCATTCCTCCAAGCCATCTTGCATTAACATAGCAAGAACCTGATCTTATAGCCTCTGATTTAACAGATTCTTGAGCTTGCTTTTTAGTTCCGACAAACAAAATGCTTTTTCCTTCTTCTGCAACTTGTCTTACGAAATTATAAGCTTCATCAAGTTTTCTAACGGTTTTTTGAAGATCAATAATGTGAATTCCGTTACGCTGAGTAAAAATATACTTAGACATTTTCGGATTCCACCTACGTGTTTGGTGTCCAAAATGAACTCCTGCTTCTAAAAGTTGTTTCATTGATACTACTGACATAAATTTTCCTCCTTGGTTTTTCCTCCGCCGAAAATTAAAGCTCCTATGGTTAAGCCACCAAGTACTTTTAATCGGCGTGTGTAATCTGACGCCTAATTATATCATACGGAAAAATCTTTTTCAAGACTTTTTTTATATTATCATCATAGCATCGCCAAAGCTGAAAAATCTATACTCTTTTTCAACCGCTTCTTTATATGCATTCATAGTATTTTTATATCCCGCAAAAGCACAAACAAGTATTATAAGTGTACTTTCAGGAAGATGAAAATTTGTTATAAGTCCGTCCATTATTCCTAATTTATGACCAGGCTTTATGAATATATCAGTTGACATACTGCAAGGTTTGATTTTCCCGAACTTTTTATAAATCGACTCAATAACTCTACAACTTGTTGTTCCAACACATATGACGCGTCCGCCAGAATTTTTTGTTTTCTCTATTAAACTTGCAGTTTGTTCAGAACATTCAAAATACTCCGAATGCATTTTGTGATTCTCTATATTTTCTTCTTTGACAGGTCTAAAAGTTCCAAGTCCTACATGAAGTGTAACATAACCTATATTGATTCCTTTTTGTTTTAACTTTTCAAGTAATTCCTGAGTAAAATGAAGCCCTGCAGTCGGAGCTGCCGCCGAACCCAAATCTTTCGCATAAACTGTTTGGTATCTCGACTTATCTTTAAGTTTTTCTTTTATGTATGGAGGCAACGGCATTTGACCTATTTTTTCAAGTCTAGCAAAAAAATCATTTTTGTTTTTAAATTCTATTATTCTGTTTCCGTCTTCTAAAATATCTTTTATTTCAGCCTCTAAAACAGTTTCTTTATTTTCATCTTTAAATAGGAATTTAAATCCTATCTTTGCTTTTTTTCCGGGTTTAACCAAACATTCCCATACCCCTACTCCTTTTTGCTTTAAAAGAAGAAACTCAACTATATAACCTGTGCT
>CAKUXU010000034.1 GCA_934700635.1 uncultured Eubacteriales bacterium
AATGAATCAAAAGATGAGTATCAAAAATATATTGGATTTATAGATAGTAATTCAGATGCTTTAAAAAGCCAAGAGAAAAATATAGCTAAAGCGAAGAAAGCTGCTGGCGGAACTATAGAAAATTTTGAAAGAATGACAACAGAAAAAAATACAGAAAAAATTACAGAAAGAGATTGTACAAAAAAAATTGAGGCTTTAAAAAACCAAATAGAGAATCTAAAAAAGATTGTAGATAATGCAGTTAAAGAAAAGGCTAAAAAAATTAGAGAAGAGTATGAAAATTATTGTAAAAATAAAAAAGTAGATGAGTTGAGTAACGCTTTAGGAGGCTCAGCTGCTCAAAACAACGATGCATTTACTTCGAATGGGGCAATTAAAAGTAACTTAACAGCGCTTGAAAAAAGCTTGAATGATAACAATATTAGTGAAAGTATAGATTTAATTAATTCTTTCCCAAAAGATATGGATAACTTAAAAGAAGGTGTAGAAGTTTCCGAAATTAAAATTGAATGTAAAAAATTGAAAGAAGATTTCGATAATTATTACAATGAGGTAAAAGATATATCTAAAAATTATGATAATACTGAAGCAATTCATAGTACAATTGTTAGCAAATCAGATGTAGTCAACAAAAAGATGACCTCAGAAGAAGGAGTAGATGTATTTAAAAAAACTCGTACAGAACTTGTAGATAAAATTAAAGAGTTTAAAGACGAGGTATTGAAGGGATTTAAAAACGAACTTGAGACATTAAAAAAAGATTATGAGGCTTCTTTTAAAGACGTTAAAGTAGAGGAATTGGTTAAAGATCTGAGCGACGAGACTAAAAAACTTATAGATGATCAAAAGAAAAATATTGAAGATACTATAAATAAAGAAATAAAAACAGAGGAAGATATAAAAACCAATAAAAATTTGCTCAATGATTTAAAAGCGAATATTAGTAGTTTAAAAAAGAGTACAATTAATGCAGTTAAATCGGAGTTTGGTAAAACAAAAAAAGAGTATGAGGAATACAAAGACAAGAATCTTAAGGTAGCTGAATCAATTAAAAATAAAGATGACAAAGATGAAATTTACCTATTTATTATTTCGGGTGATGATTGTTTAAGCAAATTTAGTGAATTAAAAGACAATGATCCAGTATCAAAGTATAAAGATACATGGGATATGCTAAAGACAACCTTTAGCAATTTAAAAAACGCTGTAGAATTTTCTGACTCTCAGAAGGAGTATTTGAAACTACAACAAAAATTTAATGATTACTGCAAACAAGTTAATATAGACGATCTAATTAAAAGAGAGAGCTCAATAAGGGTAGGTAATAAAAGAGTAATTGCTAATGCAAAAGATACAGTTGAAGAAAGGATAAAAGATGGTCTGAAGAATAAGTCTATACCTAATTACGATGATCATTTTCAATCGACAAAGGTAAATTTGGATGTGTTAAAACAAGTTGTAAATGGATTTTTGGATGAAGAGAAAAAAGTAAAAGGAGACTTAGTTAATGAGATTAAAGATAAACTGAAAGAATTAGGAGCTGCAAATGAGATCGTCAAGAAATTTAAAGGTTTAACAGATGATTATAAAAATTATATAATTGGTAGTGTTAAGTCATTGGATTCTACAACAGCAAATGGGTTTGTAGCAAATTCATATTTAAAAGCTGAATTCAGCAGTAGTATTCAAAAACTTTTTAATGACTATAGTGAATTCTTTAGTTTCAAGTACAATGACAATAATAAATCAGTAGAGGATTTAAAAGCTTATAGAGAAGCAATTGGATGGGTAGAAAACGTGGTTGCCATAGTATGTTGTGCCGGATACAATTTTATTGCCCATATAATAAAAGGTGAAGATATTAATAATTTAACTTTTTTTAATTGGTCTGTTATGTTTAATAAAAATAAATTTGAGACATGTTGCGATGAATTTGAAGATATTAAAAAAGGTGCTCCTGAGGGCGAAAAACTAAAAGAAGAGAGTGGTGATGATTGTACACTTATGTTTGTAAGACTTTATAATATATCTATCTCTAGGGACAAAATGGGCAACCAAAAAAATGATATAGATAAAAAACGAAAAGAAATAACGAGTAAGTATAAGGATGTATCAGGCAAATACGATTCAATTAATAAAATTTTAGATAGTCCTAATGTTTCTAAGTATAAAGACATTATATTAAAATATGCTGATGAATTACTGAAAAAAGAAGGAAATACGACCGACATTTATAGAGAATACAACAAAGATGCTGTAAAACTATTTAGAAATTGTGCAAAGTTTATTTATAACGTCGATACTGTTGATAAGTGCAATAATATTTTAAATTCGTTGAAATCTTTAGCTACGGAGTTAGCGTGGATAGAAGAATTCGGTTTACAATTCCTTCAAGATAACCTTAGCATAGCTAATATTTACAGCAATAACGTCGGACCCTTGAGCAAATTATTTAATGGCATTAAAATTCTTGGTAGTTATAAAACAAGCAGAGGTGAGTTTAATAAACTCCTCACAGATTCTAAAACCAAAAACGTTGCTTTAGAGCCCAAAGACGCTGGTAATAATGAAATAGTAAAAATGTTTATAGAACTTTATAATATAAAAGAATCAACAAAACCAGCAGGAACAGGCTCAGGAGATGGAACGGGCAACAACAATAATCAAACTACCGGCTCAGGCTCAGGAAATGGAAAAGGTAACGACAACAATAACAATAATAAAAATACCAGCTCAGGCTCAGGAAATGGAACAGGCGACAACAATAATCAAACTACCGGTTCAGGCTCAGGAAATGGAACGGGCGATCAGACAGGTAATGATCTTAAAAAGATGATAGATGATGCGAAAAAAAGAGTAACCGAATCTGTACAGATTTTTGATAAATTTATAAATGCAACGGGTGCTCGTAAGGATGGTGTCGTAGTACCTTATTTGAAAGAAAATTCACTTAAGACCAGTGAAGAATTTAATAGAGATATTAAATACGATATCAATAATCTTGAAGATGACAATGCTACTAGAGAAAGAAAGTTGGCTACTTTAAAGAATATTCCGAATTTGATAGGTAGTTTAATGGTTTCAGTAGAGCATTTAAATGGTTTTGTTTTAAGATTCCTCAAAGAAGAGGAAATTGATAAAAGTGTGCCTTATGATGGAAATTATAAGTATGAATACGTTAAAGATATAAATGATAAGTATAGTAGGGCGTATGCTGAATTCAAAAAACTGAAAGAAGCCGATATGAAAGGTGACCCTAAAGGTTTTGATAATAGTGGTGATATCAAAGATCCGTTAGTAAAAATGTTTGCTCGTCTCTATTGTAGTTCTTTGAAACGTGATGAAAATAATAAAAACAGGCCTGTGGAAGATTCAACAGGATCAACAAAATCAACCGAATCAACAAAAGACTCAGGTTCCGGCTCCGAATCAAATGAGGATGCAACACTTAAAGGAAAAGTAGATCGTGCTTTAAATAGAAGAAAACATGCTGATGAAAATTCAAAGACTACTGATAAGATGGGCGATGTCACTGAACTTTTAGATAAGTTTGCAGAAAGCTTAGAAAAAGCAGGCGAAGAAGATAGTTCTAAAGAAAAAGGATTCTATATCTCTAGAAAGAAGACAATAGATTGCTTGAAAGAACATGTTTTAAATGGTAGATCAAAGAGCAGTTTCTTCTCTAAATCTAATGCTTTTGCGAAAAAGATGATAAAATTACTCAACGAAGCTAGTAAGATTAGCGGTAAAGGCAAACAAATCTTTACAAGTTCTTCCAATGATGAGATTAAAGAGGTTACATCACAAATTGCAAAAAGCACCAGGAAAAAATTGAGAAAATTCATAAGAATTGATGCTGGCAAGAAAAATGATTCTCCGAAATACCTTACTAAGAAAACAACTGAAATTATAAAATGTTTAGAAACATATTTGAAAGACTGTAAAAAAGAAGCTCAAAACAAAGAGAATAAAGATGCATTAAAAGCTGTAGGTAAATGGAACAGTGTTTTGAAGAGTGTAAAAGGCTTTAATAAAGAAGTTGTTAAACTTAATAAAAACCTTACAGATCTTCAAAATAAATACAGTAGTAAATCTATAGATAAGGGTGTACCTATGTTTGCGGATGCAGATCTAAATGACATTTTACGCGGTATTATGTCCGAAACAAATTATTGCCTCATATGGGGAATATTTGGTTCTATGGTTTGCTACTTTACCAAAGCTATAGAGTATGAATTTGACAAAGACGAAAATCTTAAGGGAGTTCAAGAATTAAATGAAGTTATTAAAGATGTAATGGAAGAAAAAAATACTAGTAAATAATTAGTCAATAAAAACAGCCACTTTCGTGGCTGTTTTTTATTTTTTCTCTTCTTCAACATTAACGGTGGAAGCTATAGCCCATTTTTTAATTCTTATTTTTTCAGAACCTGTTTCAAGAACTAAAGAGTCTGAATCTTCTTTTATACTTACTACTCTGCCGACTATTCCACCGATTGTTATAATTTCGTCACCTATTGAAATTGATTTTCTCATTTCTTCTTCTTGTTTTCTTCTTTTCTGCTGAGGACGAAACAAAAGAAAATACATTCCTCCTATAATTATGGCATAAACAAGCAAAACACTTATCGATTGCCATGAAAACTCTTGATTTCCCATTAGATTGTTCATAAAATAGTAACCTCCAAAAAACTTGTTTGAATTTAAACTCAATTAATTATACACTTTTAAATTTTTTTAAGCAATACAATTGTTTATCATTGTCATGTTGAATATAATAAATATAGTTAAGTTATAAAATTTATGAATAACAATGTTATATGAAATAATTTTAAAATATCTATTGACAAATAAATTTTTTAAGCATATAATAAATAATATCAACGCAGAATGGAGCAGCCTGGTAGCTCGTCGGGCTCATAACCCGAAGGTCGGTGGTTCAAATCCACCTTCTGCAACCAATTTTATAGGTCATAACAGTTGTTGTTATGGTCTTTTTTTATTAGTATAGAATTTATTGAAAAATACAGATTAATATGGTAATACTAAAATTACTATGAATAATTATATTAATAAAGAAAATAAATTTTTAGAAAAATGCAAGACTTTGCCTAATCTTCCTGGGGTTTATTTAATGAAAAATATTTCAGGAGAAATCATTTATATTGGCAAAGCAAAAAATCTTAAAAACAGAGTTTCATCTTATTTTTTAAATGAGTCTTCTAGAGCTTCAAAGGTAGAAAAGATGATAGAGAACATCGAGAACTTTGAATATATAATAACCGATAGTGAATTTGAAGCATTAATTTTGGAATGTAGTCTTATAAAAAAATATCAGCCCAAATACAATATTCTTCTAAAAGATTCAAAAGGTTATAGCTATATAAAAATAACTGATGAAATTTGGCCGAGAATATGGGCAGTAAAACAAAAAATCGAAGACGGAGATTTATATATCGGACCTTATATTAGTTCTTCTACCGTTAAAAATACTGTTGAAGAAATCATAAAAATTTTTAAACTTCCGGACTGCAAAAGAAACTTAGAAAAAATATATAAAAATCCATGCCTTAATTATTATATAAACAGATGTAGTGCTCCTTGTGTGAGAAAAATATCATGTAAGGAATATAACAATGTAATTGAGGAGGCGAAATGTTTTTTAAAAAACGGAATAAATAAAACCTTGATAGATCTAAGAAAAGATATGCAGGAAGCTTCTGATGCTATGGATTTTGAAACTGCTGCAAAAATACGTGACAAAATTAAATCTATTGAAAAAATAAAAAGCAGTCAAAAAGTTGTATCAAGCAGGATTAAAATGCAGGACGTTATAGCGCTTTCATCTGATAGTTCAAATACATCGGTTGAAGTTTTTAGATATAGTCAAGGTGATCTTTATGAAAGTAAAAATTTTATTTTAGATGCTACTAATGACGAAGTAGAATCAAGAACTCAATTTTTAAAGCAATTTTATGAAATTCAAGAAAATATCCCCGAAATAATTATTTTAGATGGAAGTATAAATGATTTTGAATTGATAAAAAAATTTTTGTCAAATAAAAAAGGAATTTCCGTAAAGTTGGAAATTCCAAAACGTGGAGATTTATTTAAACTTTCTTTAATGTGCAAAAAAAATGCATACGAAAATCTTTTAAAAAGTAAAGGTTTTAAAACAAAAGAGGAATTTTATCTGGAGGACTTAAAAAATATTTTAAATTTGGACAAAATACCAAATCGTATAGAGTCTTATGATATTTCCAATTTATCAGGTTACGACTGTGTTGGATCCATGATTGTTTTTGAAAATGGTAAACCGCTTAAATCGCATTATAGAAAATTTCGTCTTGATTACAGTCAAAATGACTATTATTCCATGAAAAGCGTCCTGAAAAGAAGATTTAGTAGCTGTAAAAACAATAATGAAAATGAAAGTTTCAATAAGATTCCGGATTTAATTCTTGTTGATGGTGGAAAAGGGCATGTAAGAGCCGCTAAAGAAGCAATTTTTGAAATGGGTGTAAATATACCTGTATTTGGAATTGTTAAAGATTCTAAGCATAGAACAAGAGCATTGGTAACTGAATTAAAAGAATTAAAAATAAAAGAAAACACAAGATTATTTTTATTTATAACTAAGATACAAGATGAAGTTCATAGATATGCTATAAATTACCACAGAAATTTAAGAAATAAAAAAATTAAAACTTCTGAGCTTTTAAATATTAATGGAATAGGGGAAAAGAGGTCTCGTGAGCTTTTAAAACATTTTGGATCTTTAAGTGAAATAAAAAATGGAAGCTTAGAGTCTATAGAAGCGGTAAAAAGTATGGATAAAAAAAGTGCAGAAGCAGTTTATAATTATTTTCACAGTACAAAAGACTAAATTTTAGTTTTTAATACATCAAGTGTTTTTTTAAAATATTCCGGCAACTGACTTGTAAATTCAATATATTTATTTGAAGTAGGGTGAATAAAGCCTATTGTTTTTGCATGCAGACATTGACCCTTTAAAAAAGGAAAATCTGTTTTTTTATTTTTTCCGTAAACTTCGTCACCTAAAACAGCATGACCCAAATAGCTCATATGAACTCTTATTTGATGAGTTCTTCCAGTTTCGAGTTTTAGTTTAATATGAGAATAACCTTTATAATTTTCTATTGTTTGATAGTTAGTTATTGCAAGTTTACCCGAAGTTTTTGAAACAGCCATTTTCTTTCGATCAAGTTTGTGGCGATTTATATATGTTTTTACGCATCCTGACGAAGGATTTAAGTTTCCTATTACAACAGCTTCGTATTCTCTTTTAAAGCTATGATTTTTTATTTGTTCTGCAATTATTTTATGCGAAATATCATTTTTAGCAACTATCAAAAGTCCGCTTGTGTCTTTATCTATTCTGTGAACTATTCCTGGTCTTAAAACTCCGTTTATTCCTGAAAGAGAATCTTTGCAGTGGTATAAAAGAGCATTTACAAGTGTTTTATCATAGTTTCCAGGAGCGGGGTGGACAACCATATCTTTAGGTTTATTGACTATAATCAAGTCTTTGTCTTCGTAAACAATATCAAGTGGAATATTCTCAGCTTTGACTTCAAGTTCTTTTATTTCCGGAAAAGTAACTGAAATATTCATTCCTTTTGAAATTTTGAAGTTTTTGTTAACGGATTTTTCATTAACTTTTATCAGACCATCTTCTATTAATTTCTGAATATAGGACCGTGAAACGTCTTTAATTTTGTTGCTTAAAAAAATGTCTATTCGTAAATTTGATTCTTCATTTTCAACTAAAAAATTATATGATTCCATATTTAAAATTTATCCTACTCCTAAATCTTTGTTATCGATAAGTATATCTATTTTAGGGTTATCTTTTATTTTAGGGTATATCTCGGTTATAAATCTTGAAATTAAATTTTTGTCTGGTTTTATTTCGGTTGAATTTTCCACAAATATACTGATTGTAAATCTCTCAAAATATTTTTCTGCTAAAAATATATCATTTTGAATAGTTTCAAATTTTTGACCTTGTACTCCTGCTAATAAACAAACACTTTGAAAGTATTTTGAAACTTCTTTGACGTCTACAAATTCTCTAATTCCTTTATTCCAAAGAGTTCGCAAAGAGGGGTCAAAAGTTTCTATACCAGTTCTAAATTTAACCGATTTTATATGTTTAAATTTTTCTGCAAATGATTTAAGTTTATTTCTGTAAGCCCAGTGGACTTCAAACCATATTTCTTTTATATTTTTTTCTTTTGTTTTTTGAATAAGAAAATCAAGAGTTTTTTCATCAAGTTCCATTGCAGATCCTGAGTTTATAACATCTAAAACTCCGAATTCACCTGTGATTTTTTCTATTACTTGTTTATTTATTTCAAATGGATTTAAACTTACATCGTGAAAATAATCGCAAAAAGTGCACTTTTTCCAAAAACATCCTTTCCCTTGAAGAAGAATAAATTCTCTTGGGAATTTTTCTGTTATTTTTGAGTATCTAACTTGAACTTTTTTCATTTTAAATAATCCTTTGTATTAAAAAATTTATATTTTAATTATAGATCAAATTTAGGTATAATTCAATTTTACCATTAAAAATCGAGCTTTATTTAAAAAGCTCGATTAATCTATTTGTTGTTAACAGGCCTATACAGTGC
>CAKUXU010000035.1 GCA_934700635.1 uncultured Eubacteriales bacterium
AAAACGATATTTTGGAAAAGAATATGATGTTTTATTTCACATATTAATCAATAGAATTATTTGTTTTTTATATAAATTAGATATTTTTGGAATTCCGAAGTAAATCTGGGCGATGCTTTGCAGTTTCATTTAAAGACTGTTCTTTCTTCCATTTTTCTATATTTGCGTGGTGACCTGAAAGAAGTACTTCAGGAACTTCTCTTCCTCTCCAATTTGAAGGCTTAGTATATTGAGGATGTTCCAAAAGACCATTAAAATGACTTTCTTCTTCAAAACATATGTTTTCAGAAAGAACACCTGGTACCATACGTGAAATAGAATCTACAAGTACAAGACCAGGAAGTTCTCCACCAGTCAAAACATAATCTCCTATAGAAATTTGCATATTAACAATCTCGTCTATAACTCTTTGGTCTACACCTTCATAGTGTCCACATAAAACAGCAATATTCTCAAAAGAAGAAACTTGAACTGCTAATTCTTGATTAAGCACTTTTCCTTTAGGAGACATATAAATCAAAAATGGTTTTTTACCTCGTTTTCGACAAATATTTTCATAACAAAGATATATTGGTTCAGCAAGCATAAGCATACCTTTTCCCCCACCGTAGGGGGTATCATCGACACGCCTATGTTTATCATATGAGAAATCCCGTATCTGATGACACTCAATAGTAACCTTGTTTTTTTTTCTGGCTCTTCCTATAATGCTTTCCGAAAGAAAACTTTCACACATTTCCGGGAAAAGTGTCATTATATCAATTGTCATCGAATACGCCTTTTATAGGATTTATTTCTATTGTTTCGATTTCTAAATCTATATTTTTAACAGTGCCTTCTATTATCGGGACCAAATATTCTTTACCGTTTTTGCTTTTTACTTCATATATGTCATTTGCACCGGTGTTCATAACATTTTTTAAAATGCCATATTCATGATGTGTTTCGCTGTCAATAACTTTGCAACCTATTAAATCCTCTATAAAGTATCTGTCTTCTTCCAATGGTATATCTTCACGATAAGCGTACAAAATTTTACCTCTTAAAGACTCAGCGGAATTTCTATCATTTATTGATTTTATTTTCATAATGACTTGTGACTTGTGAACTTTCATTGAAATTATATCCAGTTCTTGAGAATCTAAATCCATAAATATTTTAGAAATATTGCAAAAGTCTTCTGGACTATCAGCCCAAGATTCAACTTTAATCTCACCAGAAATTCCTTTAGCTCCAACTATTTTACCAATAGAAAAATATTCCTTTTTCGACATAAATCTCCTTTGATTCCATAATGAAAAACATTCGGAAGAATTAATTGTCTTAATTTTCCGAACGAATTTCAAAGTTTAAAAATAATCTGATTTTTTATGCTTTCTTTTCTGTTAATTCAGACATAATGCTCTTAACTCTGTCGGTCGGTTGTGCTCCGTTCTTTACCCATTTTTGAGCTTTTTCCATGTCTAATTTAACATCTACAGGATTTACCATAGGATTAAAATATCCGATTTCTTCAATACAACGTCCATCTCTTGGACATCTTGAATCTGCTACAACTATTCTGTAAAAAGGTTTTTTGTGAGATCCCATTCTGCGAAGTCTGATTTTTACTGCCATTTTAAATATTCCTCCATAAAATTTATTTTATAAAACATTTTGATCATCCAAAAAGTTTTGGAAAACCGATTTTCGGGAAACCTTTTTTGAATTTTCCACCAAACTTTTTCATCATTTTCTGCATTTGCTCAAATTGTTTAAGAAGCTTATTTACATCTTCTACTTTTACACCGCTACCTGCGGCTATTCTTCTTTTTCTAGATGGATTTATAATAGAAGGTTTTCTTTTTTCCTCAGGAGTCATAGATAAGATAATTGAAAAAGTTCTATCCATTATCTTGTCATCTATTTCTACACCATTTAACTGATTTCCTATTCCAGGGAGTTTCGACAAAATAGATTTAAGTGGTCCCATTTTTTTAATTTGGATAAACTGATTTTTTAAATCATCCAAATCAAAAGTGTTTTTCTGAAGTTTCTGAGCCATTCTCTCTGCTTCTTTTTTGTCAAAGTTGGAAGCAGCATTTTCTATAAGAGTTAAAACATCCCCCATACCGAGTATTCTCGATGCCATACGATCAGGATGAAAATCCTCTAAATTTTCAAGCTTTTCACCGGTTCCTATAAATTTTATAGGTTTTCCCGTCATAGCTTTAATTGAAAGAGCAGCTCCTCCTCTTGTATCTCCGTCGAGTTTTGTCAGAATAACTCCGGTTATATCAAGAAGTTTATTAAAAGAGTCTGAAACATTAACAGCATCTTGACCCATCATAGCATCAACAACCAACAAAATTTCTTCGGGTTTAAGATGCTGTTTTAAATCTTCAAGTTCTTTCATTAAAGTTTGATCTATCTGGAGTCTTCCGGCGGTATCTATTATAACGGTATCGTTACCGTGATCTTTTGCATATTTAACAGCTTCAGAAGATATCTTTATGGGATTTTCCTGACCCATGCTAAATACTTGAACACCTATGCTATTTCCTAGCACCTCTAACTGTTTTATTGCTGCAGGTCTATAAATATCACAAGCAACCAATAAAGGTCTTCTGCCTTGTTTTTTCAGCATCAATCCAAGTTTTGCCGCATGAGTGGTTTTTCCTGATCCTTGAAGTCCGCAAAGCATTATAACAGTTGGGATTTTAGAAGAAAAATTAAGTTTTGTTTGCTCTGCACCCATTAAATCAATGAGTTCTTCATTAACGATTTTTATAACCATCTGAGCCGGTGTCAAACTCTCCATGACTTGAGACCCCACAGCTCTTTCCATAACTTTGTTTGTGAAATCCTTAGCTACTTTGTAGTTAACATCTGCTTCAAGCAAAGCTATTCTTACTTCTCTCATCGAACTTTTAACGTCGTTTTCACTAAGTTTTCCCTTAGATCTCAGCTTCTTAAATGCTGCTGATATCTTTTCAGAAAGACTTTCAAATGCCAAATTATCACCCGACTTTCAAATTTTGTAGCTCAAACCACTTGCTAATTTTTCTATAGTTTCAGTCTTTTTTTCAGCAGCTGAAAATTCATGAACTGAAATATCATTTTTTATTTCACATGCTAAGTCGGATATTTTCTTCAAACATGAATCAATTTTGCTGATTTTTTCGAAAAGGCAAATAGACGTCTCCATTTTTTCCAAGATAGTTTGGGCTCTTTTGATTGAGTCGAAAACACCCTGACGAGATATTTTCATATGCAAGGATATTTCAGATAACGAAAAATCCTGATTATAATATAAATCCATACAAGTAAATTGGGTTTTAGAAAGAATTTTTCCGTAAAGGTCAAGTAAAATTGAAATTCTTGCGTCTTTATTCATACTCTTCTCATCCAATACAAAAAATTACTTCTCAAACAAGATGATTCTCGGAGCTTGTAAAGTAAAATACTTTACAGCACATATTAAAGTGTACATGAGTTTTATTAATATGTCAACAGTTTTTTTAGTAATAATACTTTTTTTAAAAAATATAAATTTAGAGAGCATGGTTTTTATAAAAGAAAATTCAGAGGTTGAATAGCATATGCATGTTAAATTTTACTTTAAAAAAAAGCTGATAATACAAATGATGCTTTTATGCTTGATTTCCACAATGGTTTCCTTTTCCTGCCTTAGCCTCTCTTTTAATAATAAGTCCGGAAAAGAAGTTGAAGAAGGTAAAATAAAATTACCCGTTCTTATGTATCACCTTGTTTCTAAAAATCAATGTAAAAAAAATAAATTTATAGTTTCTCAAGAAATTTTTGAACAAGATTTAAAATACATACAAGAAAACGGATACACAACAATTTTAATAAAAGATTTAGTAGATTATACTCAAGGTAAATCAGAATTGCCTGAAAAACCTATTTTGCTTACTTTCGATGACGGAGCATATAATAATTACCTATATGCTTTTCCTTTGGCAAAAAAATATAATGCAAAATTTATTTTCTCTCCTATAGCAATAGAAGCGGAAAAATACAGTAAAGTACACGATGAAAATCCTTCTTATGCTCACGCTTCATGGGAAAATATTCGCGAAATGTCCGAAAGTGGATTGATAGAAATACAGAATCATACATACGATATGCATAAACAAGGCAATCCACGATTAGGATGTACCAAAAAGCGTGGTGAATCAGAAAACATTTATAAGGAAAAACTATCTTCGGACATAAATAAAGCTCAAGAGTTAATAGAAGAAAAAACAAAAATAAAGCCTACCGCTTTTTTCTACCCTTTTGGAGCATGCTGTAAAGGAAGCGAAGAAATAATAGAGTCAATAGGGTTTAAAGCAACATTTTTATGTGAAAGTAAAATAAACTATATCTCCAAAGACCCTAAATGTCTTTTTAAAATGGGGAGATTTTTAAGACCTCCCGGTATACCTTCAGAAGAATTTTTTAAAAAGCTTGAAAAATAATTATCTCAAAAATGGAGCGTGGTAAAATGGCTAATGTTTATTTAATTATAGATAAAGAATCTCTACCGAAAGGAAATAACCTTGAGTACTATATCACTTTAATAGTAAATGAAATTAATTCAAGACTGAATTCAAACGCGATAAATTATATTGAAAACGAAAGTGAATCAAATACAGATACTGCAAGAATAAAATTCAGTTATCAAAATTCCGAATCAAATGAAATAAAAATAATATCGGAAAACGAAAATCCAGACTCAAACAGAATGTCTTCAATAATTTTAAAAAATCTTAGTGAAATATATAAAGAAAATCCTTCCGTAAAGATTTATTCAGAAAGCACAGCAGGAAATAACGAAAGTATACTTGTAAACATTGTTTTTGGTATTCCTAAAGATACAAGTTTAAATTGGCTAACCCAAAACATAGAAAATATATTGGAAGAAATCATTATGTCCTTGGATGAATATTTTGGTTTACCTTATATTCCTGAAACCGAAACAGTTATTTGTATGCCTATTAAAGATGAAAGCATAAGAAAAAGACCTTCTCTAAATTCTGAAGTGGTCGGAAGTGTTCAAGGAGGAAAAAGCATAAAAATTTTAGGTCAATGGGAAAACTGGTATGTTGTCGGAGAAAATAAAAATTTGGGATTTATACAAACAAAATACATTAGTTGATGAAAAATATGTCTACCTTAAAAAGTAGACATATTTTTTTAAAGAGTATATAATTCAAAATGTACTTTTTCAAGGAGGAAAAAATGCAAGTTTCATATAATGATTTTATAGAAAATATAAAAAACAAAAGTATACTTTTTTATGGTTTTAGCAGAAGCAATATTCCGCTGGCAAATATGCTTTTAAAAGAAAATATAAATGTCACTATTTATGACGATAAAAGTGAGGAAAAATTTTCAAAAGCTGATATAGAAAAATTAAAAACTAGACCCAATTTGAGTTTAAGATTAGCAGACGGCAAAGTTTGGGACGAATACTTCGACATTATAATTCGGACACCAGGAATAAGCTATTTTGAAGAAAAAATAGTAAATTCAAGAAAAAAAGGAAGTATAATCACTTCGGAAATGGAGATATTTTTTGATCTGTGTCCATGCCCCATTATAGGAATAACCGGAAGTGATGGTAAAACTACAATAACGACCATAATTTATGAAATGTTAAAAGAAAGTGGCTTTACTGTTCACTTAGGAGGGAACATAGGTTTTCCATTACTGCCTAACATAGATAATATTAAGAAAACAGATATAGCAGTTGTAGAGCTTTCAAGCTTTCAGCTTATGTCTATGCGCCGTAGCCCTGAAATTGCGGTTATTTCAAATATATCACCTAACCATTTGGATTTTCATAAAACTATGGAAGAATATATAGACTCCAAAAAGCAGATTTTAGTTCATCAAAATGCTTTTTCAAAAGCGGTTTTAAATTTCGAAAATGAAGAAACTAAAAAAATGTATAAAATTTCCAGAGGGAAAACTTTGTTTTTCAGCAGTAAAAGAAGAGTCGATTTTGGTACATGGGTAGACGAAAACGGCAATGTATTTTATTCTGAAAATGGAAAAGATACATTTATTCTGAATAGATCAGAAATAAAAGTTCCAGGAAATCATAATCTTGAAAATTTCCTCACGGCAATTTCAAGTGTTATTGGAATTGTAAGTATTCAAGATATTAAAAAAGTGGCAAAAAGTTTTAATGGAGTAAATCATAGAATTGAATTTATAAGAAAAGTTAATGGTGTTTCATATTACAATGATTCTATAGCTTCAACTCCGACAAGAACAATAAAAGGTGCTCTTTCACTATTTAAAGATAAGATCATTCTTATTGCTGGAGGATACGATAAAAAAGTTCCTTTTGATTCTCTTGCTAAAGAAATAGTTAAAAAAGTTTCTATTCTTATTCTAATGGGAAATTCGGCAGATAAAATCTTAGATGAAATAACTCATTTGGAAGATTATAACGAAGAAACTTTAAAGATTATAAAAGTTGATTCTATGGAAAATGCTGTAAAAGAAGCAAAAAACAATTCTAAAAGCGGGGACATAGTAGTTCTTTCTCCTGCATGTGCCAGTTTTGATTTATATAAAAACTTTGAAGAAAGAGGAAATCATTTTAAATCTTTAGTAAGTAAAATAATAGAGGATAGGGAGTAAAAAATGAATTCAAAAAAATTTTTAATAGCATCAGGAATTATAGCAGCTTCTGCATTATCTTTATTTACATTTAAAAGCCCAATTATAAGTGCTGTAATGAACTTTAAAGAAAATATTTTTGCAAAAGAATGTATAAGAAGCAATTCTAAAGTAAACAGTTTTGAAGATTTTCTTTCATGTAAAGTTCCGAGCAAAACAGTCGCAATATTCGAGCCTAATCCATACCATCATGAATGTATGCCTGGATATGCAAAATACTTTACTGATATGGGATATAATGTAGACACTTTAATAGTAAAAAACTGCGAAGATGCGCTTTCTTCTTTTAGTCCTGAAAATAATTTAAGAATATTTACTTTCGACAATCTTGAAACAATTGAAAAAAACGCTAACAAAATAAACAAAAGATTTGAAAAGTACGACTATATTTTAATTCAAACTACAGACCCCAATAAGGCAGAAATTTATAAAAAATTGGGAGTAGTCAACATGCCAAATGCATTTTTTGTAGCTCATGATACAGAATGGGTAAAAAGTATGGAAGGATTTGAAGACCTTTTCAATCAAAATCGTGTTTTAACACTCGGAAACTTTAAAGATGGATTACAAGTAAATCCCCATTATTTTGGAGATTTTGAAAAGAAAGAAAAAAATCAAAAAACAAGATTCTTTATAACTTCAAGCGGTGGAAGAAATTATAGTAATCTTACAGATGCTGCGGAAAAACTGAAAAAAGAGGGCCTTGATTTTGAAATACTTGTAGTTGGAAGAGGAAATACTTTTAATATAGAAAGTATACCTGAAAACTTAAAAGACAAATTTGTATTTAAACATCGTTTACCGTTCAACGAAATGTATCAAGAGGTTTTAAATTCCGATTATATCATTATAAATCTCGATCCTAACAACGAAAATGATAATGCATTTAAAAATTTAAGAGTTTCAGGTGCTGCACAACTTTGTTACGGATTTTCTAAACCGGCACTCATACACAAAGAATTTGCCGGCAATTATGGTATGACAGATGAAAACAGTTTTATTTATAATAATTCAGACTTTACAGAAGTAATGAAAAAAGCTATTAAGTTATCAAAAGGACATTACAAAGAAAAACAAATTAATCTAATAGCTCTCTCAAATAAAATTTACAACATTTCACTTGAAAATCTAAAGAAAGCTATGAAAACACATTAAAATAAACACTCGGCAGGATGTTTTCCTGTCGAGTCATTTTTATTAAATAAACATAAATAATCCGCATGTTTCTCTAAAAAACATACGGTTATACAATACATACACAAAATTAACTTTCTATGGTGGGAGATGGTGGATTCGAACCACCGAAGCATAACGCAACAGATTTACAGTCTGCCCCCTTTGACCGCTCGGGA
>CAKUXU010000036.1 GCA_934700635.1 uncultured Eubacteriales bacterium
GAGGTAAAATGGCTATTTCAAGGTATCTTTGCAGCGAAGATATGAACTTTAGTCCTGAGAAAAAGAAAATTTCAAAAAGCGGTGAAGTATTTTATGTAAAAAATGTAGATATAAAGAAAGGTTTTCAAAAACTTTGCAATAGCGAATTTGAGCCTCAAGGAAAAATAGATTTAAATGTTACTTTTACATATGACAAAAAATCATACGTAGGGGTACAAAAATCAGATGTTAAAAGCTCAAAAGATTGTAAGTCATGGAAAGTAAGAAATGCTTCAGAGATTTTTCCAAGTAAGAATGCTTGTTTGGTTTCCGACCGATATGCAATTTACCAAAAGTCAGCAATGGGAGGAATAGGGGACTATTTGTTTGACGGACATATGGACGTCATTTGCTCAATTAATGGAGAAATTTTTGTTAATACTGAAATAAGTTAGGAGAAGTGATTAAAATGAAAAAATTTCATAAAACTGTTATAAATTGTTTATTATTTTCTTTGCTCATAGGAATTCCTTTGGGTTTTCAAAGTTCTTATGCTTTGCCAGATTCCAAAGAAATAACATGGGGATCCTCAAATATTATAAAAAACAAAGTAACATTTAAAGAATTAAGTCATAATTTAGAAAAAAAAGAGGAAGTTTTAGTTGAAGAATGCAATTTACCAGGAGAACTTAGATATTCGGATTTTAAATATATAAAAGCTTCAAAAACTATTACATATCTAGATTCAACAACTAAAAGAGTAATATCTGCAGTTAATATTAACTCGACATTCAGATACAACAAGACAACTAGAGAAGCTATATGTTTAAGTGGATTTAGAAATTTAGCAAATAATGATGAAAGTTATTTGCTTTCAGTTTCTTCAAGATGCTGCAATATTACAACTGAAAAAGGCGCAATTATTTCAAGTGTTAGTTTTAACAAATTAGGAATAGGTAAGCAAAAAATTGATTCAGAAGACGTTGAAATTAATTGTGATTACAATGGTATAGTGAATTTTGAAGAACTAGATATTTAAATAGAAATTTGAGTTGGAATTTACAGATCTTTTATTATATTCGTAATTTCTTTATTTTTAAATTGTTATTGATTATTTTCTAAATTCTTGATAGAATATATACGTATGATATAATAAATAGGAGTGATTTAAAGATGACATTGGAAAAAATTTATAAGGAGTTTAAAGACGCAGGATATGACGGTACTTATGAAATGTTTAAAAAGGACTATACCGAAATGACTTCTTGTAAAGAAATATTACCTGAGGAATTGGAATTGATTTCAGGAGGAAAGATGAACGAAAAATTTACAAAAACTGCAGCAACAATGCTTTCTGCATTGACTTTGTCAACTGCTGCAATGCCTGCTTCAAGTGCAGCAGAACATAATGATTCAAAATCATTTTCTTCAAATAGCGTATTTAGTTTCATTAAAAAAAATCCTGGAAAAAGTTTAGCAATAGCTTTAGCTTCCGCTGGTATTGCAGTTGGTGGGGGATATATAATAATCAAAGGAGTAAAGTATTATCTTAATAAAGATAATGAATTAGTTCCAGAGAAAAATTCAACTTCCCAGTCTCAAAACAGCACAGAAAGTACTACTGAGTCAACTAAATCACCTGAAAAAGTGGAAGAATCAGAAGAATCAAAAGAATCAGAACTTCTTGAAGCTGCGAAGAATGATAGCGCAATAAGTGGTTTCGCTTTTTATAAAAATGAAGATGAAGAATTTGATATAAACAAAATTTCTGATTCTATAAAACGTAGTGGACTTGTTGTAAATGAGTATAATAGAGGAAACAAAGAAATTGTTAAATCATATAGAGGCAATGATATTAAATTAATACATTTATTAGATAATGGGTCATTTAATTTGTATCCTCTTAGAGAAAATATATATAATATTGTACGTTTAGATCCTCCTAGTGATGGAAAATTATTAGGTGATTGGGAGAAAATAGGCAAATTTGATGGATCAGATTGGTATCTTAGTAAAAAAGAAAAATTGATAGTTAGATGTGTTGTTAAGTCAAATAGTAATAATGCTTTCCTTCGTGGTTCCTCAGTTGGTTCCGATAACAGAAATGCTATATATACTTTAGCAGGGTTTATTGACTGCTACGAAGAACTGTATAACCAATACTTCTCTGGAGATAAAAATTCAAATTTAGGAAATATTTTTGAAATTTGTAGAAAAAATAAATAGAGGCTTCAAAAGCCTCTTTTTTTATTCTCATATATTATAATTAACAACAAAATAATGAATTCAAAACCGCTAAAGCAGCAACTCCTGGTATTCCTAAAATGGCAGAAATAGAAATTGTTGTAATATTTAGAGGAACACAAATTCCACCATAGCATGAAAAATACTCTAAAATTCCGAATGCTGCAATACCGCTTATGGCACTTGTTAAAGATTTTATTACAGGATGACGTGAGTTTAAAATTAAATTTAAAATCAAGAGAATGATCGGAACACATGCAAATACCATAAGACTTTTAGTCATTTTGAAAGATCTCCTTGCTTAGCTTATTTCCATAGGTTTGAGTTTATTCATGAGATATTTATATCTTGCATTTAAAACTTCACGCTGATGAATACATGCTTCTATTAAATTACTATCAATTTCCATTTGAAACCAATTTTCAGTTTTCTGAAGTTCCAAACAAACATTTCTTATTTCTTTCCTTATTAGCTCATTTTCACTACAAACTTCATTTTTCTTATGTAGATTCTTCATTAATTTTAGCATACATTTACAATCCTTTACTTTTTAATTTATACGATAAAAATACTTAAGTTATGAATGATTTTAGAAGTTTAAAATTTGTAAGTATTCTATCACTTAAATCTTATTTTATACAATTTTGACGGATAAGTCAATTTTTTGGAGAAATAAATGAGTATGTAAATAAAAAAGTTAGCATATGTTTACTTTTTTAAAAAAATAAGTATAATATAATTAGGACAAGAAATATAATTTATACATAAATGAAAAAATGACAATTCAAGGGAAGTGTGACAAAAATGAAGACCTTAAACGATTTATCGTGCGGAGAAGAGGCAGTAATAAAAAAAGTTGGTAGTAGTGGTAATCTTCGCAGAAGAATGATTGATATGGGAATGACACCCGGAGCAAAAATTAAAATTCTAAAATATGCTCCTGCGGGAGATCCTATAGAAATAAAACTCCATAATTACAAACTCAGTATAAGAAAATCAGAAGCAAAAGAAATAAAAGTTTGCGAAAATGAAATAGAAATCGAAGCTATAAAGCAAAAACTCGAAGAAAGAAATTTTAGCAGTAAAAAATACAGTTTTGAAACCCCCACTTTTTCAAATGAAAATTGCTCACAAAGACTTTATAAAGTAGCACTCGTAGGAAATCCTAACAGTGGAAAAACAACACTTTTTAATACTTTGACTGGAAGTTATCAATATGTTGGAAATTGGCCCGGAGTAACTGTTGAAAGAAAAGAAGGAAGAGTAAAAAATATAAGTGATAGAATAGATCTTGTAGATTTACCCGGTGTTTATTCTCTTTCCCCTTATTCTTCTGAAGAAGTTGTAACAAGGGATTACATTATGAATGAATCTCCGGATGTAATAATAAACATACTTGATGCTACTAATCTCGAAAGAAATTTATATTTAACAACTCAGCTTTTAGAGCTTGATTCTAAAGTGATTTTGGTTTTAAATATGACTGATTTGCTAAAAGATAAAACTATAAATTGCAAATATTTGGAAAAACGTTTAGGAGTACCTGTTGTAAGTGTTTCAGCAGGAAAAAATCAAGGAATAGAAGAACTTTTAGAAAAACTTTCTTTGTGTGTTAAACGAAATAATTTTGTCAGAAGCACATGTGGAATATATTCTACAAAAGTAGAAAAGTCAATTGAAGAAACAGATAAAATATTAAACTCTAATAATGTTTATGTATGTAACAGTAGATTTAAAGTAGTAAAAGCCCTTGAAGGAGACAGTTTAATTTTAAATAGCTATAATCTTTCGAGCGATAAGAAAATTGAAGTTGAAAAAATCCGAAATAGACTAAGCAAAGATATTGGAAAAGAAAAAGATACTATTATACCCGAAGAAAGATACACTTATATATATGATCTTTGCCAAAAAGCAACTGTGAATCTAGAAAATTACGGAAAAATTTCTTTTTCAGATAAAGTAGATAAAATTTTAGTAGGGAAACATACTGCTTTTCCGTGTTTCTTTTTACTTTTGTTTTCTATATTTTATACAACATTTGGTCCCCTAGGAATTTTCCTTAAAGAGCTATGTGAGACTTTTATAAATACGCAAACTTATAGTATGGTAAGAAGCATTTTAAATTATGCCGGAGTCTCACCTTGGCTTAAAAGTTTAATTTTAGATGCTGTTATTAAAGGTGTTGGAGCGGTAGTTTCATTTTTACCTCAAATAGTTCTTTTATTTACTCTTCTTTCTATTTTGGAAGATTGTGGTTATATGTCAAGAGCTGCATTTATTATGGATAGACCAATGAGGAAAATAGGCCTTTCGGGGAAAGCTTTTGTTCCTCTCATAATGGGATTCGGATGTACTGTTCCAGCCGTTATGGGAACTAAAATTTTGGAAAGTAAAAAAGACAGAAATTTAGTTATATTTTTAATTCCGTTTATGTCTTGCAGCGCTAAGCTTCCTCTTTATTTACTGTTTGCTTCGGCGTTTTTTCCGAAATTTCAAACGGCGGTAATATTTTCACTATACATATTTGGCATCTTGTGTGCATGCTTTACTGCTTATCTTTTTAAAGATACCGTTTTTAAAGGTGAAGAATCTCCTTTTATCATGGAGATGCCGGATTATAAATGGCCTTCGCTCAAAAATGTCAGACTAAGTGTATGGGACAGAACGAAAGATTTCATAGAGCGTGCCGGAACAGTTATTTTGCTTGCAACGGTTGTCGTATGGTTTTTACAATATTTTGGACCTAATTTTCAACATGTTTCAGATAATTCTCAAAGCATACTCGCAAAAATCGGAGAATTTATAGCTCCTTTATTTAAACTGTGTGGGTTTGAAAAATGGGAAGTAAGTGTTTCTTTAATAACAGGACTTATGGCTAAAGAATCTATTGTTAGCACACTCTCTGTTCTTTATGCAGACAAAGGAGATCTTTCATTAGCGGTTAAAGAAATCTTTAATTATGCAAATGCAGTATCTTTTCTTATATTTTCTCTTCTTTATACTCCATGTGTTGCTGCAGTTTCTGCTATATATAGGGAATATAAGCAAAAAAGGCTTGCAATTTTCTCTGCGGTTTTTCAAATGTTTATAGCTTTTCTCATGTCCGCACTTGCTTATCAATTAATTATTTTATTTTCAAATCTGATGAATTAGAAAGGAATTTTTAAATGAACATAGCTGATATACTTATTATTTTATTTATTTTAGTTTTGATTATTTTATGGGTAATCAGTAATAAAAAAAATAAAAATACCAAAAAAAGATCTGGATCAAAATGCCGAAACTGTGCAAATATTGGCTTTTGCGGAAAAAATAAAAGCGAAAGGACAAAAAATGAATAAAATTTTGACTCGCTCTATGGAAGATTATCTTGAAATTATTTATATCATGGAACAAAATAATAAAGTAGTAGGTATAACCGATATTGCAAATGCACTGTCTTTTTCGAAAGCAAGCGTCAATAGGGCTATAAATGTTCTTAAATCAGAAGATATGGTTTTGCAGGAAAAGTATAAGAAAATTTCCTTAACTGAAAAAGGAAGAAAAATTGCTTTGGAGGTATATGAAAAGCATAAAATTCTCTCGGAGTTTTTTATTAAAATTCTGAAAGTCAGTTCAAAAACCGCTGAAATAGATGCTTGTAAAGCAGAGCATGTTTTGAGTATTGAAACTCTGGAAAGTATTAAAAATTTTTTGGAAAGTAGAAATAAGAATAGGAGTAATAGTATTGAAAAGTAAATTCTTTAAGAAAAAATCCGATAACGAATATATAGTTGGTAGAAATGCAGTCAAAGAGGCGTTAAACGGAAACAGAATAATTGACTCTATAATGGTGCCTGAAAATTCAAGATCTCTTGAAAGTATAATAGTTACTGCAAAAGAAAAAAATATAACGATTAAAAAAGTTAGTAAATCAGTTCTTGATAATTTAATACCAGGCAACGAAAATCATCAGGGAATTGCTGCCATGATAGGAGCCAAAGAGTCTGCAACAGTTGAAGAGATTTTAAAATTTGCAAAAGAAAAAGGAGAAGAACCTTTTATAATAATTGCCGATAAGATAGAAGATCCTCATAATTTAGGTGCTATAATAAGAACAGCGGAATGTTGTGGAGCTCATGGAGTAATAATACCTAAACGAAGAGCTTCTGGTCTTACATTAGCAGTTGAAAAATCTTCTGCTGGAGCTTTGGAACATATGCTTGTTGCTAAGGTTACAAATATATCTCACACCATTGATAAATTGAAAGAAAATGGCGTTTGGATTTATGCCCTTGATATGTCTGGGGATTTGTGGACAAGCAAAGATTTAAAAGGCTCACTTGGATTGGTTGTTGGATCTGAAGGCAACGGTATAAGCGAAAATGTTAGAAAAAAATGCGACTTTGTACTTTCTCTTCCTATGAAGGGGAAAATCAATTCTCTTAATGCATCTGTTGCTGCGGGAGTTTTAATGTATGAAGTTTGCAGACAAAGAAACTTTTAATATAATTTGAAAATCCAAACTATTAATCCGTATACCATAGAGGATATAGTTCCGTAAACAATTACAGGTCCTGCCATTATAAACATTTTCGCCCCTATTCCAAAAACATGACCTTCACTTTTAAATTCTATTGCGGGAGCGGTTATTGAGTTTGAAAATCCTGTTATTGGAACTATTGTTCCTGCTCCTGCGTGTTTTGCAATTGCTCCGTACCAATTTAATGCAGTTAAAAGAGAACTTATTGCTATAAGTGTAATTGAAGTCCATGTACCAGCAACTTTTTTATCCAGTCCAAAGCTTGACATGTAAAGCTGAGTTAAAGCTTGACCCGCTGTACAGATTAGTCCTCCAAATATAAAAGCCATAAATAGATCTTTCCATATAGGGCTCGCTGGAGAAGCTTTTCCAGCCATTTCCGAGTACTGTTTTTTTGTTACGTTCATTGTTAATATCACATCCTTTTAGATTTATTATTTCCATAGAATTTTGAACATATACACTAAATGAAATTAAATAAGGAGAATTTTTTTAATGAAGAAAAAAAGTCTTTATGATGCTCTTATTGATTACAAAAATCTTGATTATTCTTCTTTTCATACTCCTGGGCATAAAAATAATTTTTTTAAAAATGAGGATTTATTCTCTTTAGATTATACTGAACTTCCTTTGACTGATAGTCTTTATGAAGCTTCGGGAATCATAAAAAATTCAGAAGAAAAATTAAGTAGAATATATGGGACTAAAGCATCTTTTTTTTCATCAGGAGGAAACACACTTTGTATTCAATCAATGATTAAAATGACTTGTGGTTTTGGAGGTAAAATACTTTGTGATAGGCTTGTTCATAGATCAGCAGTTTCTACAATGGCACTGCTTGATTTGACTCCTATATGGGTTAAAAGGAACATTAAAAACGGTATTGCTTGGGATATAAATATAGAGGATTTAAAAGAAAAATTAGAGGAAAATCGTGATGCAAAAGCATTTTATATAACAAGCCCCAATTATTATGGTGTGATTCAAGACGTGTCGCTTATTTCAAGTATTTGTAGTAATTACAATATTCCTTTAATAGTTGATAATGCTCATGGGTCGCACCTTAAATTTTTTGGGCTTCATCCGATAGATTTAGGAGCTTTAATTTCTGCAGATTCTGCTCATAAAACTTTACCTGTTATGACAGCTGGAGCATTTCTTCATGTAAATAGTGAAAAATACAAAGATAAGGCAAAAGCAGCTATGGCTCTTTTTGGATCTACCAGTCC
>CAKUXU010000037.1 GCA_934700635.1 uncultured Eubacteriales bacterium
ATAATAAAGATAGGACTCCTCTTTATAATGGGCAAATTAAATCTATTGGTCCAAGATATTGTCCAAGTATTGAAGACAAAATAGTTAGATTTTCTGAAAAAGAAAGACATCAAATGTTTATAGAGCCTTGTGGAATAAATACCGAAGAGATGTATTTACAAGGCATGTCAACTTCACTTCCTGAGGATGTTCAAGTTGAAATGTACAGAACTATAAAAGGTCTTGAAAATGTACAAATTATGAGGCCTGCTTATGCTATAGAATATGATATAGCTGATCCTACTCAGCTTTATGCTTCGCTTGAATTTAAAAATCATTCTGGATTATATGGTGCGGGACAATTTAACGGAAGTTCCGGATATGAAGAAGCTGCTGCACAAGGTTTAGTTGCTGGGATAAATGCTGCATTAAAGGTAAAAAATGAGCCTCCGTTAATTCTAGATAGAGCAGGGTCCTATATTGGAACTTTAATTGATGATTTAGTTACAAAGGGTGTTAGCGATCCTTACCGTATGATGACTTCACGTTCTGAATACAGGCTTATTTTAAGGCAGGATAATGCCGATGAACGTCTTACACCCATAGGCCGAAAAATAGGTTTGGTTGACGATTTAACGTGGGAAGAATTTTGTAAAAGGAAGTTACTAAAAGAAAAGGAACTTGAAAGAATTAAAAACGTTAATATTCCTCCTTCGGACAGCCTTTCTTTGGTTTTAGAATCTAAAGGTACAGCTCCAATTTTAACAGGAACAAAAATGTCAGAATTGCTTAAAAGACCTCAAGTAACTTATGGTGATCTTAAAGATTTTGATATCACAAGACCAGAAATTGATGAAAGTATTTTTGAAAAAGTTGAAATTGAAATCAAGTACGAAGGATATATAAAACGACAGCTTAAACAAGTTGAGCAAATGAGAAAGCTTGAAAGCAAGCTTTTACCTAGTGGTGTAAATTATTCTGATATTCGAGGATTAAGACTTGAAGCGATAGAAAAATTAAATAAAATAAAACCACTTAATTTGGGTCAAGCTTCGAGAATTTCCGGAGTTAGCCCGGCGGATATATCGGTAATTATGATTTGGCTTTCAACAAAAAATAAGAAAGAGGTTTAAAACTTTGGAACTTTTAAAGGAAGAAGCTAAAAAAATAGGAATAAACCTTAATGATGATCAAATTAATAAATTTAATATTTATATGGATTATCTTCTTGAATACAATTCTCATACAAATCTTACGTCTATAAAAGATCCTGAAGATGTGATTATAAAGCATTTTCTTGACAGTATATTTATAGAAAAATTTTTGAATATAAAAGAAAATTCGAAAGTTGTTGATATCGGAACAGGTGCAGGATTTCCTGGGGTTCCTCTTAAAATTTGCAGTCCCGGAATAGATCTTACATTGATTGACAGCCTTAATAAAAGAATAACGTTTTTAAAAAATTTAGTTTCAAAACTTGATTTAAAAGCAGATGTTTTTCATGCAAGAGCTGAAGAATTTGGAAATAATCCTAAATTCAGAGAGAAATTTGATTTAGTAGTTTCGAGAGCAGTAGCTCCGCTTAACATACTTTGTGAATATTGCCTTCCCTATGTTAAAGTAGGTGGATGTTTTGCAGCTATGAAAGGTCCTGTTATTTTGGAAGAACTTAAAAACTCTGAAAATGCAATTTCTTCTTTGGGTGGTAATTTGGAGGCAGAGTTTTCTTTTGAATTACCTTTTGAAAAAGGAAAAAGAACTATATTAATTGTAAGAAAAAGTAAAAATACTCCTAAAGTATATCCAAGAAAAAATTCTAAAATATCTTCAAATCCTTTATAGTAAATGTTTTTTGTTTATGATATATTAATTAAGTGACGTTACTTAAAAAATTTTTTGATAGGAGTTGTTTTAAGTGTTAGATATTAAAATTATTAGAAGTAATCCCGATTTAGTTAAAAATGCTATGAAAAAAAGAAATTTAAATTTTGATGAAGTTATCGACAGAATTCTTGAGATAGACAGTAGCAGAAGAAATCTTATGACTGAAATGGAGAAAAACAAATCTGTTCAGAATTCTATGAATAAGAAAATACCTGCAATGAAAAAGTCAGGTGAAGATATTTCTGGAGTTATGAATGATATGAAAGAATTGTCACTTAAAATTTCCGAAATGAAAAATAAAATTTCTTCTCTTGAGACAGAACAAAAAAATAAGATTCTTTCTATACCTAATATGCTTAATGAAGAAGTTCCCAAAGGTAAAGACGATTCTCAAAATTTAGAAATAAGAAAATGGGGCGAGCCAAGAAAAGATGATGTTTTACCTCACTGGGAGATCGGAAAAAATTTAGATATTTTAGACCCAGAAAGAGCAGCAAAGGTTACAGGTACAAGATTTCATTTTTATAAAGATTTAGGAGCACGTCTTGAAAGATCGGTTATTAATTTCTTTCTTGATACCCACACTTCAATGGGATATAAAGAAATTTTGCCTCCCTTTATAGTGAATACCGCCTCTCTTTACGGTACGGGACAACTTCCTAAATTTGATAATGGATTTAAACTTGAAGATACAGATTATTATTTGATTCCTACAGCTGAAGTACCTGTTACAAATATGCATCGAGATGAAATTTTAGATGGAAAAAGTTTACCTATAAAATATTGCGCGTATTCAGCGTGTTTCCGTTCAGAGGCAGGAGCAGCAGGACGTGACACTCGTGGCCTTGTAAGACAACATCAGTTTAATAAAGTAGAACTTGTTAAATTTTGTAAACCAGAAAATTCATATAAAGAGCTCGAAGATTTAACTTTGCATGTTGAAAAATTATTACAGCTTCTTAATTTACCATACAGAGTAGTATGTTTATGTTCTGGAGATACTGGTTTTTGTTCTGCAAAAACTTATGATATTGAAGTTTGGATGCCTTCATATAAGCGTTATGTTGAAATTTCTTCTTGTTCAAACTTTGAAGATTATCAAGCTAGAAGATTACAAGCCCGTTATAAAGATAATCCTCAAGACAAAGCTCAACTTGTTCACACACTTAACGGATCTGGACTTGCAGTAGGAAGAACAGTTGCAGCAATACTTGAGAATTATCAAAACGCTGAAGGAAACGTTATTGTTCCTGAGGTTTTAAGAAAATATATGGGAACTGATTTAATATCAAAAAAGTAAAGTATAAATAAGGAGGTATTACTGTGAATCTAAAATTTTTGTCCGTAATTTTGTCAATGAGTATGGTCGCTACTCCGGCAATGGCAATGGACAACATGTACAGTTCTGCGCCAGCTAGTATCGACACATCACCAATATATAGAGAACCTGAAAATTTTTATGAGGCGATGATGGTTGCCTACCATTCGCTGAATATGCCTACAGAATGTTTTAGAGATAGTTACAATAAGCATATGGGTAGAGTTAGTGGAATTGAGATTTTTCCTATAGCTGGGAAAAGTTTAATAAAGTCTTTAGCTCAAAGAATCTGCTATATTTCTTTTGTTGAGTATATTCAATTTTGTCAATATTCAGAAGTAATTTTAAATAATCTTTACGTTACTGAAAGAACAAATTATTATATTGATTATTTAAAAAATTTATGGTCAAAAAAATTAAAATGCTTTGGTGAAGATGAAAATAATCAAAAAGCAACGGCACTGCTTTTAAATATTTTAATTTTAATGAGATATTGTATTGATAGTTCACAGAATGACAATGACAAATACAAAGAAACACTTGATTGGGAGTTTTTTGAAAGAAAGACTTTAAAAGATTTTAGTTCTAATTTTTTATTGTCGATTGAAACAGGTTCTTATGATTATGCAGAGAATCGTAGACAATTTTTTCATGACATAGCTGAGGAGATTATATATAAGCTGCAAGGATGCGGATTACTTCCCATTAGTGATTACATACTAGGTTTAGCATATGAACTAGAAAATCTTGCAATATAGGGCTTTGCAGAAAATTAATATGTTAATATGGAGGTTTGTATGAATAAATTTTTTAGTAAATTTTTAGCATGCATAGCAACATCTCTTATTTTTAACGTTTTTAGTAGTTCTACACATGCAAGTTATAAGAATAAACCATTAAAAATTGAAGATTCATCAAAAAGCTCTATTTTAAGAGATAGTTTTGAAGATAATAATGATAATGGTTTATTTTCTACTCATAGATGCGAAAAAAAAATAACATTGCCTAATGATGAAATTTTAAGTCATATTTTTTCAACTAAAATTATCAAAGATAGGACATATATTATTGAGACTATACGAAATATATCGTCAGATAACGTTGTAGAAGAAAATGCTTATAATTCATTTGATTTTAAGGAATTTAGCTATTGCTTTGACAGAGGTAAACTAAATATAAATGATTTGGTAAAACTTTCCGAGCTTGCATATACCACATTTAAACTTCAATATATAGAAAGACAACCGTATAAATTTTTCGTAAATAATTTTTCAGAATATAGAAATATGGAATATTTAAGAATATTTAGTGAAAGTCTGACCGGTTTTTTAAATGACGGAATTTTTTGCGACAAAGTAATAGAAAATAGAAATATGAAATCATTTTTTGAGATTATGATTATTATTAATTGTGCTTTAGATAATGATTTTAATCCTGGTATTTTGAATTTTAACCATTATAATAATTTAAAAAATTTATTACTTTCATCAAATTTATCTGAAAGAGATATTTTTGAAAAAGTCTCTATATCTTTGAAATGTATTAAAGAATATATGGATATTTCATGTGGTTTAAGCAGTGCATATGCTATGGATATTTTGATAATGGATTTGTTGAGTTATATAGAATTATAGGGGAATATTATTATTATTATGAATAGAGGAAAAGTATTAAGTAAATTGCTATCACTATTCCTTGCAGGTATTGTTATAGGATTAAATAGTGTAAGTTATTTTGTTTATTCTACAGGATCAAAAAATGAAAATAACAAAAGTAATTCTGTTCCTGATGAATCCAAAGTAGAATTTACAGAATTTGGTTTGCAAGATAGTACATATCAAAATACAGTACACCAGGAATTTTTAAAAGGTTTGGAATCAAAAGAAAATAAACTCCCTAAATTAGTGACAGAAAAAGAAAAAACTGTTCCTAAAAAAGCAAAATATACAAAAGATGTAAAATATGCAAAGGTATCAGAAAATTTAAATAAAGTTGATGTAGGAAAACCTGTTTCAGTGTACGGACGTTTTATAGATTCTGAAGTAAATTTATATGGTGTGTGGTCAGACTTTAAATTTGATTTTAGATTTATAAATAATGAATTTATCCAGGGAATCGATTACGAAGGAGATATTTTAAAAAGTATTAATTTTATTGCTACCAATTTTTGTAATCTATTTTGTGGATTATATTATCCTTTATATTGTAGTTGTAAACCTACAGAACAATTTAATTTTTCTGTTAAAAATATAAAAGATGTAATTTATTTCTGTGTAAAATCTGTAGATGCTTGTTTTGATTTTCAAGCTTGTAACAGTAAAGATAAAAAAATTTTTCAAGAAAATGTGGATAATTATTCTCAAAGAGCTAAACATATTATTTATCGTGCGGTTTCTGCTATGACGCTCATAAACATTTATGATTTATATTTTTCATCTCAAAATGAAAATAAATATGGTTATAAAGATTTTATAGAAGAATGTTTTGTAATGGAACACATGCTAAGAACTGCTTACAACAATGTCGAAAAAGTAGCTCTTTTTCGAGGCTATCCCGTTGAAAGAATGAGGGTGCTAAGTTTGTCTTTGAATTTGTTTCGCGATATTTTAATTCAATTTTCAAATGCTAATAGTACAGAAAACAATGGACAATTTAATGCTCAAATCGGTGGTATTGATGATGTTTTAATAGATATTTTAGGGTCTGATATTAAATAAGTATTGAAAGTTTTAGAAAGTGACGGAAAATTTATGAAAAAATTTATTTGCTTATTATTAATGTTTTTTTCTATAGTAACAACTGGTATTGGAAAAGTTTCCGCAGTAGGAGACCAAGAATTTATTGAGATAATTAAAGAAAAATTCCAAGATCAAAATGCAAGCGATTATATAACTATTGATTTTGATTATAATTTTGATTCTAGGGAATATAGATACACAAATTTTGCTGATTGGATAAAGCAAAACTTTAATAATATTGATGGATTCGAAAATAAAATTTTGAGTCTAAGTAATAATGGACAAAATCAAATAGTTGTTAGTAAAAATCCTTTAGAAAGTTGGATACTTGCTTTATTTATAATGTGTTCAAATATAGATTCAAGAATTAATAATAGTAGAATGCATGGAGGCGTACTTGAATATTATTTAAAAGAGGAATACATACGCTCTTTTTGTAAAGATGCTGGTGTGCCATTGAATGAAAGTGTATACAGAATTTGTAATGGGTTTTGGAGAGTTTGCAATGAAGTAAAACCTTTAATAGATAAACTTTATAATGATAAAAAAGAAGTATGTGAAGCTAATATGAAATCATTGGAAAGATTTTTTGAGAGGATTAATTCATAAAAATAATAAAAAAATTTAAAGTTATTTTTATTAGTGATTTTATGTTTAAATAATCGCTTTAAATAAAAAACTCTTTAAAAATGTTCAGATATCAATCTTGTAAGACTATAGATAAAGATACAATACTACTAATTAAGTATTTTAATTAGTAGTAATATTTTTATATATTAAAAAAATTATAATTTCTAACTCCATGATATTTCGAATAAATATAAAGACTTGTAAGTGTACGGAAATATATAGAAGAATTAGAGGTTTTCGTAAATAAAACTCTTTACTATAAATATGAATATTATAGAAATAAGACGTTTGGTAATGAAAAGAAGCTAGGAACTCTGTATTAGAAGATGAAAAGTATTGTATAGATGACGATTGAAAAAGTTTTTTATAAGTGTTGAAAAAATAAGATTCGTAATGAAAATTACGGATCTTTATTTAGTTGGTTATATATCAAAAAAAATTCTTTAGTAAAAAGTTTAATTCAATCTGCTGAAATTTGAATTTTCATGTTTATAAAGCTTTTTTATTATAGTAATATTTTGAATATGGTCAGATGCATGAACTTAGAATTCAAAGCAGTTTAGTTGATTTGTTGCCCATTATTTATAATTTTTGTTTTTTGATTTGTATCTAAACATTTTAATAAAATTATTATACATGTGACTCATATGAAATAATAAGAGATGAATTATATTAATGGTATTGTAAAATTTATAGTTTTCGAAAACAAGGAGATGAAATTTTTTAAAATTACAGTACGGTTTATTTTTAATCGTAATTTCTATTATATTTGGGAGGATTTATTTTAATGAAAATCTTTAAAAAAGTTTTTTCAACAGGGTTAGTTATGTCATTGATGTTTGGTTTTAATTTTTATAAAGTGTCTGCCGGAAACGGAACCGTTAAGGAAATTGACTCCGAAACTAAAGTATCTTTAACTCAACAAGGTGATTCAAATGATTTTGGTATGAAACGAGTTAATAATGCTTATAGGCTTAGAAGAAGTAAACCATTTTATTTCGAAAAGTCTGACTTTAATGAAAATAATAATGGAAAGCTTGTTTTTGATTATACTTTTGATGAGAATATTTCTATTGTGAGAGTTGAACGTCCAATTCCTATTCGTGTTAGTTATATGGATTATGAATTTTATAAATAATAAAAAATACCCACTTCTTTTTGTTTGAAGTGGATTTATATTTATTGGCAAAAAAAATCACTGAACTATCAGTGAATAAAAAATATACAAATAAAAAAGTTGGCGCCTTCCTATTTTCCCAGGCTGCTTCCAACCAAGTATCTTCGGCATCGTCTAGCTTAACTACCGTGTTCGAGATGGGAACGGGTGTACCCTAGACAT
>CAKUXU010000038.1 GCA_934700635.1 uncultured Eubacteriales bacterium
ATTCTATATGATAATAACAAACTTACTTGGAATGTTCGGACTTAGTATTGAATCAGCAGCTTTGGCCGGAGGATGCCTTGGATTTTTAATATGGAATCTTCACCCCGCAAAAGTTTTTATGGGAGATACAGGTTCGTTATTTCTTGGAGGAATGGTATGTTCATTGGGTCTTAGTGCAGGACTTCACGTTCCAATGATAATTTTATCTTTGATTTACATTTTTGAAATGTTTTCGGTTATATTGCAAGTTTTATATTTTAAATTAACAGGTGGAAAAAGGCTTTTCAAAATGAGTCCTATACATCATCATTTTGAAATGATCGGTTGGAGTGAAACTAAAATATGTACAGTGTTTGGATTTGTAACGGTTATATTGGGAATAATTTCTGTAATTCTAGTTTCATCTAATGTATAAAAATGCAATATAAGGAGTTAAATATGAGAGCCAAAGGTATGAGAAAATTTTTTGACAAATCTTCTCAGGAAAAAGAAAAAACAGAAACAAAAAATAAAAATAATTTAATTTCAAGAATAATTTTAATGAGTGCAGGAATTGATATCCCTTTTTTGCTTCTTGTGCTGACAATACTCATAATAGGTCTTGTTATGATGTTTTCAGCAAGCTATCCATATGCTATGTACCATAATCACGATAGTTTTCACTTTATAAAAAGCCAACTTTTATTTGCAGTCTTAGGCGTGGTTGCAATGATTTTCATTTCACATATTGAATATACATTGCTCCATAGATTTTCTATCCCATTAATAATAACGTCTTTCATACTTCTTGTTTTAGTTCTTTTAATGCCTCCAATGAATGGAGTTCACAGATGGATTCATTTTGGAAGCTTTTCATTCCAAGCTTCGGAAATAACTAAATTTGCAATTATTTTATCTTTTTCGCATTTTATAAGTTTAAATCTTAACCGCATGCATACTTTTAGATATGGTATTCTTCCATACCTTATAATTTTAGTCCCAACTATTGCTCTACTGGCACTGGAACCACATATTTCTTGTTCTGCTATAGTCGTTTTACTCGCTGCAGGAATGCTTTTTATTGGTGGAATACAGCTCAAATGGTTCGGAATGGTTTTAGGAGCAATAGCTTCCGCACTTCTCTACTTAGTAATTTTCACAGATAAATTAACATATGCAAATAATAGAATTTCCGGGTGGCTAGACCCATTTGGGGCTTCTTCAGGAGTTGATACTTGGCAAACAAGACAAGGACTTTATGCTATAGGATCAGGTGGAATATTAGGTCTTGGACTTGGAAATTCAAGACAGAAATATCTTTATATTCCAGAGCCTCAAAATGATTTTATTTTTTCAGTAGTATGTGAAGAACTTGGACTTATTGGTGCAGTAGTCATTTTACTTTTATTTGCACTTCTCGTTTGGAGAGGAATGATTATATCAATAAGAGCAAAAGATAAATTCGGTATGCTTTTAGGAATCGGACTAACAGCACAGGTAGGACTACAGGTAATTCTAAATATATCTGTTGTAACAAATACCATACCGAATACAGGAATAAGTTTACCATTTTTCAGCTATGGAGGAACTTCTTTAATGATGCTTCTAGCACAAATGGGAGTAATACTTTCTATTTCAAGATCTTCTCACTTAGAAAAAAGTTAAAAAATACCATTAAGGAGTTTTAAAAATGAAAATATTATTCGTTGGCGGAGGAACAGCCGGACATATAAATCCCGCACTTGCACTTGCGGAATATGCAAGAAAAAAAGACCCTAAAAATGAAATTCTTTATGTAGGTGCAAAAGGTGGAATGGAAGAAAAACTAGTTGAAAAAGCCGGGTTTAAATTTAGCCCTATAACCATTTCAGGATTTTCGAGAAAAATGAATTTTAGTTCCTTAAAGAAAAATATAACAACTATAAAAAACATAATAATTTCGAGTTTTGAGTCAATAAAAATCCTAAAAGATTTTAATCCGGACATCTGCGTAGGAACAGGTGGCTATGTTTGTGGACCGCTTTTAAGAGAAGCTTACAGATTGAAAATTCCTTTTCTTATTCATGACTCAAATTCATACCCGGGATTAACAACTAAATTACTTTCTAAAAAAGCAACTAAAGTTCTAGTTTCATTTGAAGATATAAAAAATCGATTACCAAAAAATATTGACGTAATTTTAACAGGTACACCAGTTAGAGAAAAAATACTTTGTTTAAACAAACAAGCCGCAAAACAAAAACTTGGATTAAATGAAAATCCCACTGTTTTATCTTTTGGCGGAAGCTTAGGGGCAAGATCAATAAACGAAGTTATGGCAAAAATAATAACATCAAAAGAAAATAATTTTAACTATATTCATGGATTTGGAAGAAAAGGAAAATCATTTATTGAAAATCTTGAAAATTCTAAAATTGATATTTCAAATCCGAGATACATAGTAAAAGAATATATAGAAAATATGGACGAATGTCTTGCAGCAGCTGATGTTGTAGTTTGCAGAGCCGGTGCAACAACTTTAAGTGAACTTCAAGCTTCTAAAGCTCCTGCTATATTAATTCCTTCTCCAAATGTAGCTGAAAATCATCAATATTACAACGCTTTATCTTTAGTAAATGCAAAAGCATCAAGTATGATAGAAGAAAAAAATTTAACGCCCGAAACTTTATACAGTGAAATAACTAAAATAATAAACAGTCCAAATAGACTTAATTATCCACAAAATTTAGGAAAAATGTCCATAAAAAATTCTTGTGAAATAATTTACAAAATAATTGAAGAATCTGCTAAAAAATAAGGAGGAATCTTTTTGAATTATTCATCAAATTTAGAAAATATGTGTGAAATAAACAGATGTCCACATCATGGCCCCTCACCTATTCCTGAAGAAGGAAATTGGGTACAAGCATATGAAATTAAAAATATTTCAGGGCTTTCTCACGGAGTTGGAAAATGTGCACCACAACAAGGAGCATGTAAATTAACTTTAAATGTTAAAAACGGAATCATAGAAGAAGCTTTAGTCGAAACAATAGGGTGTTCCGGTATGACTCATTCGGCAGCAATGGCAGGAGAAATTTTACCAGGAAAAACAATACTTGAAGCACTTAATACCGATCTTGTGTGTGATGCAATAAATGATGCGATGAAGCAAATTTTTTTACAACTTGTTTATGGAAGATCTCAAACAGCTTTTTCTAAAGAAGGATTACCAATCGGGGCAAGTCTTGAAGACTTAGGAAAAAACAAAGCTTCTCAGGTAGGAACTATTTTCGGAACAAATCTTAAAGGTGTCAGATATATGAACACAACTGAAGGGTATATTATTTCCCTGGGACTTGACGAAAATAAGGAAGTAATCGGGTATAAATTTATAAACGCATTTTTAATGATTGAAAAAATCAAAAAAGGAATTTCAGCCCAAAAAGCGTATGAAGAAAGTATAGGGACATACGGTAGATATAATGAAGCTACAACATTCGTAGACCCTAGAAACGAATAATTTTACGAAAGAGATGAATAAAATGGTATCCTTCGAAGGAAAAGAAAGAAGAATAGAAAATATAGAAAAATTTTTGAAAAGCCAAAATATTGAAAATTTGGAAACTGCAAAAAAAATATGCTTAGAAAACAAAATAGACGTAGAGAAAATGGTCACGGAATGCTTGCTTCAAAACTTCTCAAAGAAGAAACTTCATGTTTTGCTTTTATTGCAGGACACGAGTCATTTGCAGCGGCAGAAGGTGCAATTGGAATAGTAAATTTTGCAAATAAAGTCAGAAAAAAACCTCTTAAGGTAATTTTAAATGGTCTTGGAAAAGATGCAGCATATATAATTTCAAGGATAAACGGATTCACCTATGTTCATACAAATTACAATTTTGAAAAAGGAAATCTCGAAATTATTTCTGAAAAATCTTTTTCCACAGGTCCGCGTTCATCAATAAAATGTTACGGAGCAAATGAAACTTTAGAAGGAGTTGAAATTTTAAAACACGAAAAAGTTGATATATCCATAACCGGAAATTCAACTAATCCAACAAGATTTCAACATATTGTAGCAGGAATATATAAAAAATGGATTAATGAAAATAACTATAAATATTTTTCTGTTGCTTCGGGAGGAGGCACCGGAAGAACTCTTCATCCAGACAACATGGCAGCCGGGCCAGCATCTTACGGGCTTACCGATTCTATGGGAAGAATGCATAGTGACGCACAATTTGCAGGATCTTCTTCCGTTCCAACACATGTTGATATGATGGGATTTATCGGTATGGGAAATAACCCAATGGTAGGTGCAACTGTTGCATGTGCAGTAAAAATTTCTGAGCTATTTAAGTAATAATATTCACCACTTAATTTTATTTACTTTTAACATTTTTTAAAATTCATAAGCGTTTTAAATTTTAAATTTTTTTAATTTTTTTTATGTAAAATTACTCTTGATTTAGACAGAATAGTCTGATAAAATTCAGTAGTATAATAATAAGTTAGTGGGTGATATTTTGGAAGATAATAAATCAGAAAAAAATCAATCCTCTTTCCAATTGAATACATTTATGAAAGAAAAGATACTCAAAATGTACGGAATAAAAAATGATCCCGCATTAAATGAAAAAAATTACAAAGACCAAAATAAGGCAATTTCAAGCCTCTTTCCTTATGATAATGATGATGTTTAAAAATCGTAAATATTTGCACTGAAATGCGAAATACTAAGGTAGAAAACAACAATGATTCTATCTTAGTATTTTTAATTTTTTAGGAGTGATTATCATATGGCAAAAAGAATAGGAGAATTCACAGTTGAAATGCAAAACTACCCTACAATAAAAGAATTTGCCGCAACAGCAGGAAGAAAAGAATCAGAAGGTCCTCTGGGGGAAGAATTCGACAAATGCTTTGAAGATACTACTTTAGGTGAATCTTCATGGGAAAAAGCAGAAAGCAGTCTTCAAACAGAAACAGTAAAAATACTTTTAAAAAAATGCAAAATGGATACATCTGAAATAAATTACATTTTTGCAGGTGATCTTCTTAATCAGTGTATGTCTTCGGCATTTGGACTTCGTTCCCTAAACATACCGTTTCTAGGTCAATTTGGAGCATGTTCAACAATGGCTCAATCTCTTTTTCTAGCGGCGACTAGTGTAGAGGCAGGAATAGCAGATTACTCAGTAGCAGTTACATCTTCGCATTACTGTTCATCTGAAAGACAATTCAGATTTCCTCTTCAATATGGTGGACAAAGAACTCCAACAGCTCAGTGGACAGTAACCGGATCAGGAGCAATCTTGGTCTCAAGAAAAGATAGCGGCCCAAAAATAAAATACTGCACAATAGGAAGAATTACAGATCTTGGAATAAAAGATGCTAACAACATGGGAGCAGCAATGGCACCATCTGCAGCAAAAACTATTATTTCATTTTTTAAAGATACAAAAACTCGTCCTGATGATTATGATTTAATTTTAACTGGAGATTTAGGAGAAGTCGGATCAACACTTTTAAAACAGCTACTGGAAAAAGAAGGTATAAAACTTAAAGAAAATTACAACGATTGCGGTCTTATGATTTATTACAAAGAAAAACAAGACGTTCATGCAGGAGGCTCAGGTTGTGGATGTTCAGCATCAATTTTATGTTCTCATATACTAAGCAAAGTAAAAAGAAAAGAGCTTAAAAATATTCTTTTTATTGCCACAGGAGCTTTAATGTCGCCTACATCTGCTCAGCAAGGAGAAACTATCCCAGGAGTTGCTCATCTTATAAATATAGTTTCAGAGTAAAATAAAAAGCAAAAATTATACCACTCTTTTTTGGTAAAGAGCGGTATTTTAATTTAAAAAAGTTTAAATTAGCCTTTTAAAATTTCTTTTGGAAAACATTTATTTTTCATCGCATATGTAAGATCCAAAACTTCTACATCGCAGTTTTCTTCACTTACATCAATTTTTTTATCATAAGGGACAGAAATTACAAAACGATCCCTTTCATTAACATATACTTTTTTCTTTTCCCCGTTTTCGGTACAAAACTCATTTTCTTTCCACAGGTTTTCATCAAAATTAAATTCTACTTCATTTGATGTAAAAATGCCACTAATTTTTTTTAAATTATTGTCACTACAAAAATAAGGTGAAATTGTTCTCTTTTCTCCGCCGAGTTCTTTTAAAGTTATTCCTTTGTTATTTAAAGAATACAACCATCTTGTGAAAGAATATTTTATTCCGTCATAGCTATCGACTGGTATTTTACGACTGAACAAAATCAAAGGTCTTTTTTCGCATAAAAATTTTTTAAATTTTGCTTTACTTTCTATTGCATATGATATTCCACATTTTTCCTTTACAATGTTTGCAAAAGAAATCTCTTCAGGAGTGCTTTTGGAATCTAGTGCCATTGCTGCATAAATTCTAGCATCAGCAACTGTCAATAATCCTTTTTTTAATGAGAATACTAACTTATTTTTTGCATCAATATAATAATCTTTTCCTGAAACGTTGACTTTTTCTAAATCGCTTTTTCCTTTAAGATTTTCATCTTCGCAATTTTTATCTAGCAAAACTACATTATCCAAATCAATACGTAAACCTTCATTAAATTTTAAAGTAGCAACTGAACCTGTACAACATATATCCAAATTATCAATATCATTAGTAATTTCATTAAGTGGTACAAATTTCTCTTCCTCAACACCATCTTTGTTTTTTTCAATTACCTTTAAGATGATCATATCTTTTATTTTTTTAACAAGTTCATTCTTATCACCTGCAAAAGAATCATAAGTTCTTTCCCACGCAGCTATTTTTAAAATATTATCAGGGGTTTCTTTAATTCTACTAGTAAAGATTAGTGGTCTATTAACGAGATACTCAAAATCTCTTACTTTGTCTACAAATCTTTCAGGTGGTAAAACAACTTTTTTCTCCCAAAAGTATGGGTCCCATCTCGGACTAATTTTTGCTGTTACAGTACTATCCGGATTATATGCATATGTCGGAACGACTGCACCGGAAATTGATAAAACAGAAAGCATTGCTGCTATAGATTTTGAAAATTTCTTATTCATAACTCCTCCTGAAATTATATAAAATTTTTCGTTTGAAATATTGATAGTCAAACATATATTCAATATTTTTGTAATGATTTATTACATAATATATAATACTACTTTGAATTCATATTTTCAACCCCTTTTTACGTAAAATTAAAATGTTCTTACATAATTAATAAAAAATCATATTAAAAATTTTAGAAATAAACAAATTGAATAAATAAAATTCAAAATAAAAAATAGAAGTATTAAATAATTAATACCTCTAGAAATTTTTAATTTAATGTAACAAATTGAAACTAACTATATTTTATTAAATAAAAATGTGGCTTTTATAAGCCACATTTACTTAATTTTAAGAAAGTCCAGTAACATCTGAAACATAATTTACTATATCTCCAACAGTTGTTATAGATTCTATAATATCATCATCGGATTCTATATCAATGTCGAATTCATCTTCCACAGAAGCCAAAAGATCTGCTAAATCAAGTGAATCTGCCTCCAAGTCATTAAATAAA
>CAKUXU010000039.1 GCA_934700635.1 uncultured Eubacteriales bacterium
GCATTGTAAACCATGATTTTACAATCCAAACTTTTGATTCCTCTTCACAAATAACTTTAGATGGTTGTGGAATTGAATCCACTGTAAGTGGATCTTCGGATTCCGGTGGAGGAATTTTCATAAATGGCGGAAGCTTGACTTTAAAAGGTTACAGTGGTACTCAAAATATAATTGTAAAAAATCATAAATCCAAATACGAAAGTTGTTTTGGAGTAGGAATTAATTTGATTGGTCAAGATGGAAATGTTATCACTTTAAGTAACACAAAAATATGTGACAATGTCGGAAACACTACTTCCAGTAGCACATCATATGGAGGAGCAATTGGAATGATGAGCGGTGATTTGGTTATTACCGACAGTGTAATTTCAGGAAATGGTATTTATTCTCAAAGCGGATCTTCGGTTGGTGGGGCGATTTACGGATTAAGTACAGGAACAGCAACCTTAACGCGGTGTACAATTTCAAATAACGTTGTGTCGGCTTTATCCTCAGATAAAGATTCATTTGCAAGTGCAATTGGATTTTATTATGGAAATTTAGTTTTAAATGAAACTAAAATTTCAGGAAATCAAGTGGTATCTGTTGCAAGCACTGATTCAAGTGGAGGAGCAGTAAATTGGTCTTCTTCAGGAAATATGACTGTGAAAGGAAAAGTAATTGTAAAAGATAATATTTATAAATATTCAAATACTGAAATCCCAAGTAATATTAAAATATCTAAAGATTGCCAAATGTCCACAAAAGATTTATCGTCAGGAAGTTATATTGGGATTACTTCACAAGTCAATCCTACACTTGGCTCTCCTGTTGTGTTTTCTCCAAGCAGCAAAGCGACTTCAACAATAGACTACTTTTTTTCAGATAATGAAGATTATAATATATCTAAAAGCTCTAGTGGAGATTTGCAACTTGAATATCCACCAAATTATTACTACTATTACGGATCGGCAGGAAATCAAACTACACAAGGATATTTTTATACTGATTCAAGTCATACAAATAAGGTTTTGGATTCTTCGGGTAATGCAATAACAAAGCTTTCCGATGCGGTTAATATAATTCATAACGAAAGAATAATTTATTTGGATTCGGAATATAATCTTTACTCCGGAGACGAAAGCATAATTGTGCCTTCGGGAAAGAGTTTAACAATAAAGAAGAATTTTACAGTTAATAATGCTATGATTAACGCAAAAAATAATTGTAGTATTAAAGGCGAAACAGGATCAAATCTTGTGATAGATGGTTCAGATACTCAAAATACCGGAGGTGGCGGCGGATTTTGGGCAGGATCAAGTGAAAAAAGTTTGAGTATAGAAAATATTACTATTCAGCATTGCAATGCTAAAAACGGTGCCGCAATTTATGTATCAAATAAAGTTTCTGCAACAATAAAAAATGTAGAGATTGTTAATAATAGGTCTGAAGTTTCAGGAAATACGCACGGAAGAGGTGTAGGAGTTTGCAATAATGGCGGAGGAACAGTTGATGTTATTAATTGCAATATTCATGGAAACACTGTCTTACCTAAAAATTCCTCGACAATTACATTACACTTTTATGGTGTAGGTGTGTATTGTACTGGAAGTGCGACTACTAACTTAACCAATTGTAAAATTTACGATAATACTTTTTCTAAGAGTTCGGGTCATTCTATTATATGTGAGTCAGCAGGTGTATTTAATGAAAGTACCATGACAATAACAGATTGCAGTATAACAAATAATAAAAGTTTAACTGGATCAGGTAGCGGTTCACTTACCGGTTACGGTTCGGGGGTTTATCAAAATAAAAACGGAACATTATCTTTAAGCGGTGTGGTTACTGTAAACGACAATACTTTTGGAACCGCTAGCGATAATCTTTATTTGGCTTCTGGCGGCGGATCTATTAATACAAAAAATTTAAAATCAGGAAGTAAAATAGGAATAAAATCAGAGACGTCACCTACAGCTTCGTCTTCTGTGACTATTTCGAAAAGCAGTGAAGCAGCCTCAACAGTAAACTACTTTTTTTCAGATAATTCAAGCTATTATGTTTCTAAAGGCTCTGGTGGAGATTTACAACTTAAACTTTCTATTGATTATTACTACTATTATGGAACGTCAGGAAGTCAAACTACACAAGGATATTTTTATACTGATTCAAGTCATACGAATAAGGTTTTAAATTCTTCGGGTAGTGCAATAACAAAGATTTCTGATGTAATAGATGAAATAAACAGCGGGAAAACAATATATTTGGATTCGGAATATAATCTTTACTCCGGAAACGAAAGCATAGTTGTACCTTCAGGAAAGAGTTTAACAATAAAGAAGAATTTTACAGTTGCACGTGCTATGATTAACGCAAAAAATAATTGTAGTATCAAAGGCGAAACAGGATCTAATCTTGTAATAGATGGCGCAGGTGTTGCAACCAGCGGAGAAGGAGGAGCTTTTTGGGCAGGAACAAGCGGAAAAAGTTTGAGTTTAGAAAACATTACAATACAAAATTGCAGTTCATTAAGTGGAGCAGGAATTTATATAGAAAATAGCGTTTCTGCAACAATAAAAAATGTAGAGATTGTTAATAATGAGTCATCACGTTCAGCTTCAGGATCTTCCCATTGTAGAGGTACAGGCATTTGTAATAAAGGCGGTGGAACAGTAGATGTTATAGGATGTAGTATTCACGGAAATACTGCTTCTAACATCAATACTTCCTTCTTTAGTAGTGCTTCGCTTGATATTTACGGTGTAGGAGTTCATTGCTCAGGTTCAGGAGCTGTTACTAATCTTAAAAACTGTGAAATTTATGATAACGGTTATACTGGAAGTGGATATATGGCGAACATTACATGTAATGGTATTGGAATACACAACGAAAGTACTATGACGATAACAGATTGCAGCATAACGAACAACAAAAGTCTTAAACTTTCCGGAAGCGGTATGTTCCTGAATGAAGGCTCGGGTATTTATCAAACCAACAGTGCGGCATTGTCATTAAGTGGTGTAGTTACAGTAAACAATAATTTATATTCAAAAAGTAACGATAATATTTATTTAGTTTCGGATGGATATATTAATACAAAAGGCTTAAAGCCAGGAAGTAAAATAGGAATACAATCATCGATGTCACCTACGTCTTCATCTCCCATAACTATTTCAAAAAGCGGTGAAGCAGCTTCAAGTGCAAGTTATTTTACATCTGATAATTCAAAGTATACGGTTATTTTAAAAGACGGCGTTCTTTCTTTGGCGCTTTTAGAAGAAGCTATTGTAGGAAATACTAAACAATTTACTATAAATTCTTCAAATCCAAGTATTAAAATAACGCCTGACGGATATTATTATCCTTCCGATTCTTCGAGCATGACTTCATTTACAGGAACTTATATATTGACTGGAACTTTTACAGGGACAAGTTCGAGTACCCCTTCAATAATTTTTGAAAATACCTATTCAACTACTAAAACTATAAAAGTCAAGTTTAAAGATTTAGTTCTTAAAGCTTATGATTGGTGTACTTTAGGCTATATTTCGGGTAATGCTCCCATGGAAATTTATATGACTAGCGAAGGAACAAATTCACTGCAAGCTTATAATCATCCATCATTTCAAATTGGCAGTGATGCCGCTGAAGGAACAAATGTGAGGTTATCCGTGACTTCTGGGTCTATTCTTTTGGGAAGTGTATACAGTGGCACAAGCTACAAGGTTATAACTGATAAAGCAAATTTATATTTCAATGACACACTGTTTACCGAAAAGTCTAAAAATACAACTTTTACTTCAAGTGGGTATACTCAGTAAAAATAAAATTTATTATCTCAAAGGGCAAGAGCTCTTTGAGGTATTTTTTACCATACTTTCTCTTTGTTTGACTCCTTTACCTTTAGGTAATATAATATAATAAAAAATTACGTAAAGGAGAAAGTATACTTGGATAAAAAAACATATGGAAATGAAAGTATATCTTCACTAAAAGGTGCTGAAAGAGTCAGAAAACGCCCGGGAGTAATATTTGGGTCTGATGGTATAGAAGGTTGTGAACATTCTATTTTTGAAATACTTTCAAATTCTATAGATGAAGCTCGTGAAGGTCACGGGGATGTTATAAATGTAACTTATTTTAAAGATTATTCTATTGAAATTGAAGATCACGGCAGGGGAATACCTGTAGATTACAATAAAAACGAAAAAAGATTTAACTGGGAATTATTATTTTGTGAGCTCTATGCAGGAGGAAAGTACGGAGGAGATCTTCAAGAAAATTATGAATATTCTTTGGGTCTAAATGGTTTGGGACTTTGCTCGACTCAATATGCTTCTGAGTATATGGATGTTGAAATAAAAAGAGACGGTTATATATATAATCTTCATTTTGAAAAAGGTGAAAATATAGGAGGAATGAAAAAAACTCCCTACAAAAGGAAAGACACAGGCACTAAGATTCGTTGGAAACCGGATATAACCGTATTTACAGATATTAATGTGCCGTTTGAATATTTAACCGATGTTTTAAAACGTCAAGCGGTTGTAAATTCAGGGATAGAATTTTATCTTAAATTTCAGGAGCCTGACGGTAATTTCAAAGAAATGAAATTTAAATATCCGCATGGAATAGTCGATTATGCCGAAGAAATTTTGAATGGAGATTATTTGACTCCTATTCAAAGTTGGTCTCTTGAAAAAGAAGTCAGAGATCGAGAAGATAAGCCATTTTACAAATTAAAAGCATCTGTAGCGGTTGCTTTCTCGAGAAAGTTAAAGCTAGCTGAATATTACCATAATTCAAGTTTTTTAGAACATGGAGGAGCACCTGAAAAGGCAGTCAAGAGCGCTTTTTTATACCAAATAGATAATTTTATAAAAAAATCTGGCAAGTACACAAAGAATGAAAATAAAATTTCTTATTCAGATATAGAAGACTCACTTGTTATAATAATTTCTTCATTTTCTACAATGACTTCTTACGAAAATCAAACTAAAAAATCAATTACTAACAAGGGTATTCAAGATGCATTAACTGCTGCACTTAAGGAGTATTTGGAAATATATTTCATAGAACATCCCGAAGATGCGGAAAAAATAATTTCTCAAATACTTATAAATAAAAGAAGTCGAGAAGACGCCGAAAAGACACGCCAGAATTTGAAAAAGAAATTAACAACTTCGATGGATATTTCAAGTAGAGTTGCAAAATTTGTTGATTGCAGAAGTAAAGACTTAAATCAAAGAGAACTTTTTATAGTTGAAGGAGATTCTGCTTTGGGAGCTTGTAAACAAGCAAGAAATCCTGACTTTCAAGCAATTATTCCGATAAGAGGAAAAATTCTTAACTGTCTAAAAGCTGATTTAAATAGAATATTTAAAAGTGAAATAATAGTTGATCTTATAAAAGTTTTGGGATGCGGAGTAGAAATTAGAAATTCTAAAGCTGCGAAAGAACTTTCTTCTTTCAATATAAATTCTCTCAGATGGAATAAAGTTATTCTTTGTACCGATGCAGATGTTGACGGATTTCAGATAAGGACTCTTCTTTTGACAATGATTTACCAGCTTACTCCTAAACTAATAGAAGAAGGAAAAGTATTTATAGCAGAGTCTCCGCTTTATGAAATAAATTCTGCCGGAGAAACTTATTTTGCTTATAATGAAAGCGAAAAAGAAGATTTTATAAAAAAAATAGGAAATAAAAAATATACCATTCAGAGATCTAAAGGTCTCGGTGAAAACGAACCTGATATGATGAGCTTTACAACTATGGATCCGAAAACAAGAAGGCTTATAAAAGTTATGCCTGAAGACGTTAAAAAGACTATTGAAATGTTTGACATTCTTTTAGGCGATAATTTAAGCGGAAGAAAAGAGTATATAGTTGAAAACGGCCATTTATATACGGATAATTTAGATGTAAGTTAAGGAGTCTCGAAAATGGCGAAAAGAATTAAAAATAAACAATCCACAACTCAAGTAAATGGTTTTATCTATAATGCTGGAAAAGTAGTCGAGGAAAAAATAGTTGACACTTTAAGAAAAAATTATATGCCATATGCGATGAGTGTTATAATGTCAAGAGCTATACCTGAAATAGATGGATTTAAACCTTCACATAGAAAACTAATTTACACTATGTTCAAAATGGGTCTTTTAGACGGTGGAAGAACAAAGTCCGCAAATATTGTAGGCCAAACAATGAAGCTTAACCCTCATGGAGATAGTGCAATTTATGAAACTATGGTTAGAATGAGCAGAGGATATGAAGCGCTTCTTCATCCTTATGTTGATTCAAAAGGGAACTTCGGAAAATTTTATTCTCGAGATATGGCGTGTGCGGCTTCGAGGTACACAGAAGCAAAGCTTGAGAATATTTGCAAAGAAATTTTTAAAGATATAGATAAAGATACTGTGGATTTTGTTGATAACTACGACAATACTTTAAAGGAACCTTCACTTTTGCCCTGTACTTTTCCGAGTATTTTGGTTAATTCAAATACCGGAATAGCTGTTGGCATGGCAAGCTCGATATGTTCATTTAATCTTAAAGAAGTTTGTGACACTGCGGCAAGTTTAATAAAAAATCCTGACCATGATATTTTAAGTACATTAATTGCCCCGGACTTTCCGGGTGGCGGTGAAATAATTTATGATAAAGAAAAACTTAAATCAATTTATGAAACAGGTCGCGGAGGACTAAAAGTAAGAGCAAAATATTTATATGATAAAAAATATAATTGTATAGATATAAAAAATATTCCTCCTACAACAACAAGTGAACTCATAATAGAAAAAATTGCAGAACTTATAAAAAGTGGAAAATTAAGAGAAATTTCTGATATTCGAGATGAAACAGGTCTTGAAGGATTAAAAATAACAATTGACCTCAAACGTGGAGTTGACCCAGAAAAGCTTATGTGTAAACTTTTTCGTTTAACTCAACTTGAAGATACTTTTTCTTGTAATTTTAATATTCTCATTGATCAAACTCCAAAAGTTTTAGGTATAAGAGAAATTATAAAAGAATGGACCTTATTTCGTGAAGAATGTATAAAGAGAAGAACTGTTTTTGAGTTAAAAAAGATGAAAAATAAGTTGCATCTTTTGGAAGGCCTTGCTCAAATATTAATGGATATAGACAAAGCAATAGAAATCATAAGGAATACGAAAGAAGAAACAAGTGTTGTTCCTAACTTGATGAAAGGCTTTCAGATAGATGAAATACAAGCATCGTACGTTGCAGATATAAAGCTTCGTCATTTAAACAGAGAGTATATATTAAAACGTACAGAAGAAATAGGAGTCTTAAAAAGCGGTATAAATGATTTAGAAAGTATTCTCAAAGATAAATCTAAAATAGATGAAATTATACTTAAAGATTTAAAATTCGTTTCTAATACTTATGGAAAACCTCGTTTATGCGAG
>CAKUXU010000040.1 GCA_934700635.1 uncultured Eubacteriales bacterium
GTATATTATTTATATATGTATAAATCAATTCCGCTTTTTAAAGCTTCTTTTGATTGCATTTAAATGTTACTACACTTTATCTCTATTTTCAAGCGATAATTTGCATAAAAATTCATTTTTAAATCTTTCACATGAATTACATAAAGAACTTTCAGCATCAATATCCAATAATCTGGCTATTTCTGTCACAGAAAAGAGCAAATTTCCTATTTCTCTTCCGTAATGTTCTTGTCTTCCTTCAAAAATTAAATTTTCTAAATAATGAAGTCTTTCAAAAGTTTCATTAAGAGCATCTTCAACTGAAAAAAGACCATAACCCAATCTAGCTGCACGACTTTGAACTTTAGAAGTTCTTACAAGAGCAGGTAGGGTTTTCGAAACGTTTTCAATTTCATTTACAGGATTTTCGTTTAGATTTGTATCTTCTTCTATACTTCTAAATTTCTTTCCGTGATTTCGAATTCTGTAAACTCTACACTTTTCATCCGACAATTTTGATCTTCCATAAGAAAAAACATGAGGATATTTTGATATAAGTTTTTTGCACGCAAGATCCACAACATCATTAAACGAAAAATTGTTTTCCTCTTCGATGCTACAATGATGAACTATCTGAAGAAGTAGATCTCCAAGTTTTTCTTCAAGTGCTCGGCTATCTTCCAAATCAATAGCTTCTAAAACGTCATAAGCGTTTTCTATTAAATTGGTTTTCATATCCGCATGCTGCTTATTTCTTTTTCCCCAATGAAACATATCCGAGAATTTGAGCATCCCAATTAATTTTAAAAGATCCTGAATTGTATATTTATGATCATGAAGTTTTTCCATTACTCAACACCCACCCTTCTTTGACATGTATATGTAAATATTTTCAATTTTTTACATATATTACCATATTAACCTATTAATTTGTGTTTTTCAAGTATTTTTACAATTTTTTTGCACTTAGGTATTGAATTTAGTTCTTCATAGTTTATAGTTTTAGTCAAAAATAGCGATAGAACGTACACTAAAGCTGCTATTAGTATTGAAAAAATAGTTGCAATTTTGAAGGGAATAAAAATAGAAAGAAGTCCATGTGAAGAATAAGCAGCTACTCCACAAAGTAATCCACAAAAAAGAGGTTTAAAAAATACAGATTTCCATTTTATAGGAGTTTTTATTTCTTTCCTTAAAGATATAAGCCCTACAACACAAACGAACAAATAGCACACTAATGTTCCTATTCCTGCTCCTTGAATGTTAATTTCAGGTATTCCAACCAAAACATAGTTAAGTATTACTTTCATGGTAACCCCGATTGCAAGTACCTTGAGAGGTATATCAGCTCTTCCGACTGCTTGAAGCATACTACATACAGGAGTTCCTATTGCTACAAATATTACTCCTAAGGCGTATATACTCATTATTTGTGCGGAAATACAAACTTCGCCAATGCTTCGATTTTTACCTAGTGTATTGTATATTAAATCCATAATAGGAAAAGAGAGAACAGACATTCCTATACCTATAGGAAAAGATATAATAGTAGTAACTTTAAGAACAACTTCTACACTCTGTTCTATTTTTTCTTTTATTCCTTTAACCCACGCAGAAGTCACATTAGGTAACGCACTTATAGCTAAACCTTGAGTAATCGTAGGCAAAAGCATAGTAACAGTATTCATATACCCAAAACATCCTGCGAGAAACACATGAGTTGTTCGAGATCTTACAGTTTCCAGTGGTATAAGTCCTTCATATGCTTTCAAAAGTATTCCCGGCGTGACTTTCATTACATCGCTTAATCTTCTTTGTACTAAAGTTGCATCTATAGCAGATGCTATATTCATTATTATTGCACCTAAAGCAACCGGAATTGATATACTAAGCAAAGCTTTTAGCATAGATTTTACACTATGAGGTTTAGGAGATTGACTTAATTCTTCTTTAGTTATACCATCTCCGGAAATTTTATACTTAATATGCATATAAAGATATCCTGCAACCGAACCTAAAGTTATTCCGACAACTGCACTTGCAGAAACCCACGGGAGAAGAATATTTCCTGCTATTTCTTCATTTTCACACGGAATACCAAAAACAGTCCCAAAATTTTTATACTCATTCATGCCGTATTTTGATGTAAATAAAGCCAAACTAACACCAAATACAACTTTTCCTATTGCTTCCACTATCTCTGAAACAGCAGTAGGAATCATATTTCTAAGACCTTCATAATAACCTTTGTATATAGATATCATACAAGAAAAAAATATAGTTGGAGCAAGAGCTACAAGTGAAAGAAGTGATCCCGGACTGTTTGTAAATTTAACATATGGAAAAGAACCTAAAATCATAAGTCCGGAGCCAAGCAACCCTGTAAAAATAAAAAGAGGAATAGAAATTTTATGCATAAGTTTTACATCTTTATAGCGTTGTTGAGCCATATAACCCGAAACCATTCTTGAAATAGCTATTGGAAGACCTGCTGTTGCAAGAGCATGAATAGGACTGTACATTGTGTATGCTGTACTAAAATAACCCATACCGACTCCTCCTAAAATATACGAAAGAGGAATTTTAAAAGCTGCTCCGGCAATTTTAACTATTAGCATACCAACTGCCATTATAACGGCTCCTGCAGCAAACGAGTGCTTCATTGTTTTGTTTCCAGATTTTTTCATTTTTGCATTTATCCTTTACTTAAATATATATTCAAAATAATACCCTTAAAACTATATCATATGCAGTAAAAAGTTTTAATAATACTTTTTGACAAAAACAAACCACCTAAATTTTCATTAGGTGGAAAATTTGCAATTTATTTATCTTCTATAGCTTCAAGAGCAGGTAGAGGTTTGCCTTCAAGAAGTGTCAAGGAAGCTCCTCCACCAGTTGAAATATGAGTCATTTTGTTTGCAAATCCTAATTTGTAAACAGCTGCTGCGGAATCTCCTCCTCCAATTATGGAAATGGCACCACTTTCAGCTATAGCTTTTGCAACCGAAAAAGTTCCACTTGCAAAATTATCCCATTCAGAAACTCCCATAGGTCCGTTCCATACTACTGTTCCGGCACCAGAGATTGCTTCTGCAAATAATTTTGACGTCTTAGGACCAATGTCAAGACCCATCCAACCATCAGGAATCTTATCGAATGCAACCACTTTATACTCAGAATCAGGACTGTACTCTTTAGCAACTTTAACATCGATCGGTAAAAGAAGTTTTACTCCTTTTTCCTTTGCTTTTGCCATCATGTCTTTTGCAAGATCAAGCTTGTCGCTTTCGCAAAGAGAAGTACCAACAGAATATCCAAGAGCGTTTGCAAATGTATAAGACATTCCGCCGCCTATAATTAAAACATCAACTTTATCAAGTAAATTATTTATAACTCCAATTTTGTCGGATATTTTAGCACCGCCAAGAATTGAAACAAATGGTCTCTTAGGATTATTTATAATTCTTGACATGGTTGATATTTCTTTTTCGATTAAAAATCCATAACCAGAAGGCAAAAGTCTTGAAACTCCTGCGGTAGAAGCATGTGATCTATGACATGCACCGAAAGCATCATTAATGCATACATCCGCTAAAGAAGCTAACTTCTGTGCAAATTCAGGACTATTTGTTCTTTCGCCATCTTCAAAACGTATATTTTCAAGCATACATATTTCGCCTGGTTTTAAGTTCTTAACTACGTTTTTAGTATCTTCCCCTGCAATATCTTTAGTAAGCTTAACTTCTCTGCCTAAAACTTCGGATAAATACTTTGCAACAGGTCTTAAAGACAATTTTTCTTCAAAGCCATTCTTAGGTCTTCCTAAATGAGAACAAAGTATTAATTTAGCGTTATTGTCAAGAAGATATTTTATGGTCTTAAGTGACTCATCGATACGTTTTGTATCCGTAATATTTCCTTGATCATCAAACGGAACATTAAAATCGCAACGTAGAAAAACCTTTTTGCATCTAACATCAATATCCCTTACGGTTCTTTTATTTAAGTAATCCAAATTAAAGCATCCTCTCTTAAAATAATTATAAAAAATAAAAATAGAACTATGTCGGGATATTATACATTGTTTCGAGAAAAAATTCAAGTCTTTTTACATTCTTTTTTCAAAATTCTGCTCAATAATACTTCCTCTCATGATATCTCTGCCAATATCATTTCTTTCCATAGGGCTTTCTTTAATACCGGAAATGCCCGCTACTGCACTGCGTAAACATTTTTCACAAATGTTTTTGCCTTTAAAAATACGAATGCCTTCAGAATCTGAACAAAAAATGCACTGCGGTTGATACTTTCTTAATATGATGCCTTCTCCGTCTACAAAAATTTCTAAAGTATCTCTTGGATTAATATCAAGAGTTCTACGTAACTCACTAGGTAAAACTATTCTTCCAAGCTCGTCAACTTTTCTTGTTATCCCAGTTGATTTCATAAATATTCACCACCTCGTAAAATTAATTTAGGAACTGATACGTTACTGAGTCAGCATTCCTACTGTACATATTACTATTTTTAAAGACTTTTGTCGATATATGTTTTCAACTATCCTGCCAAGATTTATTAGGCAAAAATAGTATAAATTTCATTATTGAAGGTAATATTTGGAATTAAAATTTACTATTTATGGAATATAGTAAATTAAAGCCAAAAAGGAGATAAAGATATCAAATGATGAATTATATCTGGTCGGGGATTTTAATTATCAGTGTTATATGCTCAATTCTTACAAATAAAATTCCTAATGTCTCAAATTCAGTTTTAAGTGGTGCTTCGGATGCAATTTCACTTGTTATTTCATTAACAGGAATGATGACTCTATGGACAGGAATCATGAAGGTAGCAGAATCCTCAGGAATTACTCATATATTATCAAAAATATTTTCTCCTATAATAAAGTTTTTATTTCCTGACCTTCATGAAAATCGTAAAGCTTCCGATGCGGTATGCATGAATATAACTGCTAATCTTTTAGGCCTAGGAAACGCAGCTACTCCATTCGGAATTAAAGCAATGAATGAAATGCAAAAATTAAACAAAAATAAACCAATTGCTACACGAAGCATGATAATGTTTGTAGTTATAAATACTGCTTCCTTACAACTCATACCAACTTTGCTTTGCACTATTCGTCAAAAATACGGATCACAAAATCCAATGGATATTCTTCCTTGTTTATGGATTTCATCACTTATAGCACTCATTGCGGGCATTACAATTACTAAAATATTTGAAAAAACGGAGAAAAATAAATGAACAGTATTGGATTTTATGTAATACCTATAACAATATTGGCAATAATAACTGTTGGGATTTTAAAAAAAGTAAATGTTTTCGATGAGTTTCTTCAAGGAGCAGCTCAAGGATTAAATTCAACAGTATCTTTAATTCCTTCTCTTATAGGACTTATTGTAGCGGTAAATATGCTCAAAAGTTCAGGTGCATTTGATATCTTCGCAACATTTTCTTCGCCGTTTTTAAAATTCTTAGGACTCCCCGCAGAAGTCGTTCCAATGGCCTTGCTAAGACCCATTTCCGGAAGCGGATCTATTGCAATCCTCGACAATATATTAAAAAATCACGGTCCTGACAGCTTTATAGGAAGACTTGCTTCGATAATGTCAGGATCAACCGAAACAACATTTTACACTTTGACAGTTTATTTCGGAGCAGTAAAAATAAAAAACTCTAAATATGCTATACCATGTGCAATCACAGCAGATATAGTGGCAATGATATCTTCTTTATTAACCTTACGTTATTTTATGTATAATTTATAGTGCTTAATTCACACTATTTTAAGACTAATTAATTCAAAATAGGACTTTTTTATACAAAATATTTTATATTTTTATTGACAAATTACATCAATTATGATAACATATCTAACATATTGTAAAGTATGCAAATTTTATAAGTATAATTTAATAATTTATTTAATTTGGTTTACTTTAAATAATATTGATTCACAGGAGGATTGAAATGGTAGACAAAAAACAAAATTCAAGTGGATTTAATGAAAATGATTTAAATTTTATTACCGGTGGAGCTAAAGTAGATGAAAATATAGATAGAAAATATTTGGAAACTTTCAATACTCAAAGGTGCAACTGCAATTCTTTTGAGCCGATGTTCAGCAACTGCAGTATAGATATTTGTGATAACTGCAAATGGGCTCGAGCTACTAAGGAAAATGCAGTTCAAACTTTTTGCACTAAACAATTACAAACAAAATCAAAATTCTAAAACAAACAGCTGCTTAATTTATAGCAGCTGTTTTTATTATATTTTAAAAACAACACCTTTAAGTATAGTGATAAAATTTAAATCACTAAAATAAAGGTGTTAATTAATAAACACGTAAATCTCACATATAATTCATATCAAAGCAAAAGGGTAAAGTAATTATAAATCGCAAGATGAACAACTATCTCCGTGGCAATCTTCTTCTATACGCCCAACTATAGGTTCAGGATTAATTCCTTTCTTAGTATAGTAATCCGAAAGAGCAGCTTTAATAGCTTGTTCTGCTAAAACAGAACAATGAACTTTAACAGGCGGCAAACCATCTAAAGCTTCCATAACAGCTTTATTACTGACTTTCAAAGCTTCTTCAATAGTTTTACCTTTTATAAGCTCGGTTGCCATAGAACTTGTTGCAATAGCAGCACCGCAACCAAAAGTTTTAAACTTAACATCTTTTATAATACCGTCTTCGATTTTAAGATACATTTTCATGATATCTCCGCATTTTGGATTTCCGACTTCTCCAATACCATCAGCATCGGGGATTTCGCCAACATTACGGGGATTTGCAAAATGATCCATAACTTTTTCACTGTAATTCATAATACTACTTTTCACTTCCTTCATTTTTAATTATTCTTTCCCATAAAGGAGACATTTCTCTCAATCGTTTTACATCTTTTTTTACTTCACTTATAACAAATTCTATATCGTTCATATCTATATTATTTTCAATAGAAAGTCTAAGAGAACCATGTGCAACTTCATGAGGTAATCCTATTGCTAAAAGAACATGGCTCGGATCAAGAGACCCTGAAGTACAAGCAGATCCTGAAGAAGCACATATTCCCGCAGCATCAAGAAGCAAGAGAAGTGATTCACCTTCAATACCCTCAAAAGAAATATTAATATTTCCTGGTAAACGATTTTTTCTGTCTCCATTTAACCTTGAACGTTCAATTTTTAAAAGCTCATTTAT
>CAKUXU010000041.1 GCA_934700635.1 uncultured Eubacteriales bacterium
TAAAAGCAACCATTGATATTTTACTTAATGGAAATTTTAATTGATCATCTTGGAAATACATAATCTTTTTATATTCATCAATAAGAAAATCCATTATTTTTTGGTCTATAGCATCTAAGCTTTTAGATTTAATAGCCCACATGGTGAAAGTAGATAATAAATAAAATAAAAGTTCCTCACTTTTAAAGTGAGGAATTAATTTGTAGTCTAATTTCGTTCCCATAAGATAATAATCTTCTCTTGTGGCTTTACCTAAATACTTAGAGAAATTTTTTAATACTTTAAATCCCATTTTTTCATATATATTAACGCTTGGATTATTTTTGTAAACATATAATTCTAAATTTTTAAGACTCATTTTTTTCGAAGTATTTTTTATTATGTCCATTATTCTTTTGCCTATTCCTTGACCTCTGACTTTTGAGTCAAGGTAAAATTTAGATAAAAACACTTTTTTCTTTTTTTCATTAATATTTACGGCGATATACCCGATATTGGTTTCATTTGATTTTACTATGTAATATTTATCTCCTTGAAGGATGGCTTTTTCTATTGCATCCGGGCTTTGGTATGTATCGTATATTTTTTTTACACAAACAGGACTGTAAAATTTACTGTAGTAATCAATATATATGTTTTTTACAAGGCTGTTTATTTCTTGTAGTAAAAACTTGTTGTTCCCTACAAATTCAAAACTTAAGTTTGGTTGCGACGCAATCATGGTTTAAAATACTCCTTTCAAAATAAAAATATATAAATATCATATTATATTATATAATTTATTAAAAAAATTATCAACTATATCAAATAAAATTATTTATTTTCGGCTGAAAATTTACAAACTTGAAAAAGATACTTAATTATGTTAAAATAAAAAAATCACTTGAAAATTACAGTTTCGAAGGTGGGTATATGGGACTTTTAGAAGTAAAAAATCTGTCTTTTTCATATGCAGACAGAATATTATATAAAAATTCTTCTTTTGAAATCTTTAAAGGAGAGCATGTAGGGCTTGTTGGTAAAAATGGTTGTGGGAAAAGCACTCTTTTAAATACTATAAGAGGGGAAACAATTCCCGATGAAGGACAAATAAAATGGCAAAAAGGAATTAAAGTTGGATATTTAGATCAATATGCTAGTATTAGCGGTGAACAGACTATACTTGAGTATTTAAAAACAGTTTTTAAATATCTTTATGATATTGACTCTGAACTTCAAAAAATTTATTCTGAAATGTCTGAAAATTTTACTCAAGAGATATTTGATAAATCTACAGAGTACCAAAATATTTTGGAAAATGCAGGATTTTATGAAATAGAAAGTACAGTACTTAAAGTCGCTGGAGGTCTTGGACTTATCCCAATAGGTCTTGATAAACCTTTAAACAAGTTAAGCGGCGGACAAAAAGAAAAAGTGATGCTTGCTAAGCTTCTTCTTGAAAAACCTGATATGCTTCTTATGGACGAGCCTACAAACTTTTTGGATAAAGAACATATAGAATGGTTAAAAGGATATCTTAAGGGATTTAAAGGTGCATTTATAGTTATTTCTCATGACTTCGATTTTCTAAATGAAATATCCAATTTTATAATTGATATTGAATTTGAAGAAATCAAAAAATATCCTGGTAATTTTTCTAAATTTTTAAAAATAAAAGATATAAAAAAAGAAACTTATTTAAGGGAATTTAAAGCCCAACAAAAAGAAATAAAGAAACATGAGGAATTTATTGCTAAAAATCGTGTTAGGGCTTCAACGGCAAAACAGGCTCAAAGCCGAATAAAAAAGCTCGAAAAAATGAATATAATTTCACCTCCAGAAAAGGGTATAAAACCTAGATTTAATTTCAAATATTTCCCAATCGAAGAACAAAAAGTACTGATAGTTAAAGATTTGGCAGTAGGATATACCAAACGCTTGATTCCCAAAATAAGCTTGGAAATGAAATCTTGTGACAAAATAGTTATAACAGGGTTTAATGGCATAGGTAAGTCTACCTTCCTTAAAACTTTAGTCGGAGAAATTAAACCTCTTTCTGGATGGTTTCATTTTTCTGAGGATACAAAAGTGTCTTATTTTGAACAAGAATTTAATTGGGAAGATGATTCAAGATCACCTCTTGAAGAGCTTGGCGAAAGATTTTTTAAATTACCTCAAAGTGAAATAAGAAAGAATTTGTCGTTGTGCGGACTTAAATCCGATCATGTTTTTCAGCCACTTAAATCATTAAGCGGTGGAGAACAAGCTAAAGTAAAAATTTGTGATCTCATGCTAAAAAAATCCAATTTTCTAATCCTTGATGAGCCTACTAATCATCTTGACGAAGATGCAAAAGAATGCCTTAAAAAACAACTAGAAAATTGGCCGGGGGCAATTATACTTGTTTCACATGATAGTAAGTTTTATAAAGATTGGTGCGATAGAATTATTAATATAAAAAAGTAGAAATGTTGACAATTGTAAAATTTAGTGTTATAATGCTATGAAGAAGTAAAAAAAGAATTACTTAAAAGGAGAATTTGTTAATGAATGCATTGGATAATGTTTTAAAAGTTAGTGCTGTTGTTTGTTTGACTACTGTTACTATTTTTACAGGGGTTGTTGGTGTTAAAGTTTATAGAACTATAGATAATTTTAATGCGGTCGGTGAATCTTTAAATGAAGCATCCAAAATTGGAGTTGATTTCTTGAATTCTTTGAGAAACAGTATCAGTGACGAGATTTTCTTTCAGATCTTGGTACTTTTCTTAATAATCCTAATTCTATTAAGGATCTTACTCCGCAAGAAAGAGAAAAACATTCGACTATCGCGATTAGTTTTGTTGAATTTTTAAACGATACTTTAATAGAACTTAGGGGTAAAGAAGGAAGTGAAATGATTAAGAAAATTAATAGTTTGATTAAAGGTGTACAAGCAGTACTATTAAGTATAATACAAGTTGACGGATCAATTAAAATTAAAGGTCCTGCTGGTATGGAGTTTACTCTTGGATTGGGTGAAACGGCAAGATTATGGAAAGAAAATAACTTAGAAAAATTTTCTAAACAATTGAGGGCCGATAAAGAAAGAGAAATCAAAAAACAATGTCAAACAACAAGAAAGAACCTCTCTTAACAGAGGTTCTTTTATGTAACTTTTTTTATCTTGATTTAAACATTTCCCTTACTTTACGAATTTCTGCAAGTGAACTTGTAATAGTTTCATCAAGTTCTTTCATAACATTACCTGCATATTCATCTGTTGAAGAACGTATACTCTTAGATTGAGATTCAGCTTGAGAAAGTATTTCCTTTGCTTTCTCTTGAGCGAGTTTTACTATTTCACTGTTATTAACAAGTTCTTTTATTTTGCTTTCGGAACTTTTTATCATCATTTCGGCTTCTTCTCGAGCTTTATCTATAATATTTGAACGGTCCTGAACTATTTTTTTAGCTTGTACTATTTCCATTGGTAAATTTTCTTTTGTTGCTTCAATCAATTTTTTTATTTCTTTGACTTCAACTAAAACTTTTCCACCCGACATAGGAAGTTGCCATGCCGATTCCAATTCCGATTCGATACTTTCGATTAATTTTTCAATGCTTGTCATAAAAAGTTCTCCCTTTCATATTGTACTAATTATTTTTTTCATACAAATACAGCGATATTTTACCATAACGATACTTTTTTCGCAAATAAAATTTTTCTTCATCAATAGAAACTTGTTGTGAAGACAATGTTTCTACAGCGAGTATACTTGGTAGATGTTTTAAATTTAAAATTTCTTTTAAAGATTTCATGAGTAATTCTGTATTTTTGTATGGAGGATCTAAAAAAATTATATCATACTTTTCGGTGGAATTTTTTAGAAAATCTATAGCTTCTTGATTGTATGCTTTGATATTATTAGGTACTTTTATTTTTTTTATGTTTTCTTTTATAATTCTGAAATTGTCTCTTTCAAGCTCGACTATTGAAACTGATTTTGCCCCTTGACTGAAAGCTTCAATTCCAATTTGACCTGTTCCACCGAATAAATCAAGAAATGTTTTACCTTGAATTTGAATTCTGAGGATATCAAATAATGATTTCTTTATTCTATCCTTAGTGGGCCTTAAATCAGGATTTTTTGCTGAGTTTAATTTTAAACCTCTTATATTTCCAGATATTACTTGCATATTTTTTACCTAACACTTAGATTTATATTCATTTATTTCTACTTTTTCAATTTTTATTTCGGTTTTCGGCTTATCATTTTCATCTGTTTCGGAATTTGAAATTTTTTCTACAACATCAAGTCCTTCAAAGACTTGTCCAAAAACAGTATGTCCTTCACCGGAAGTGCTGTAGTACCCATCGAGGAATGGATTACCGCCTTTTTGAGAATAAAGATTTTTAACTTCTTCGGTTACTTTAGACATGTCTATTGTTTTTCCGTATCTGGCTTTGAAAGCTTTTGGATTTTTTTTGTAAATTTTATAATTGCTTTCAAAAACTTCCCAACCTTTAAAATTTTTAGGGTCTTGGAAATTTATAAAAAATTGACTTCCATTTGTGTTTTTACCTTTGTTTGCCATAGAAAGAGACCCGGTTATATTTAATAGATCTTTGGAAAACTCATCTTCAAAAGGCTTATTCCACTTACTTTCTCCTCCTGTTCCTGTACCAGTAGGATCACCTGATTGAATCATAAAATCTTTTATTACTCTATGAAAAATCAAGTTATTGTAATATCCGTTTGAAGCTAAAGTTTTAAAATTTTCTACCGCTTTTGGAGCTTTTTCCGGGAACAATCTTATTTTAATTTCACCTACATTTGTTTTTATAACAGCTATTTCTTCATTTTCTTTTGGATTCTCAAGTTGGTATCCTGGAAAAGACTGAACTTGTACTGAAGTATTATTTTCCACTTTCGTTTCACCTTTTTTCATAAATAAGAAATAAGAAAGTACTACTCCTAAAATTGTTAAACAAATCAAAGCTGAAACAGTTATTTTATTTTTCATTGTTTTGTTTTCCTTTCTGCAATTTATTTTTGTAGTGTACTAGTACTTTAGAAATTATATCTCAATTTTTTAGGTAGTACAATAAAATTTTAAAAAATAAATTAACCTAAATGAAGTATTTGAATACTATGATTATAGAGGCTGCATTTCAGATGTAGTTCTCTAAGAAATTAAAATTATTTAGGAGGTTCATTATTTATGGAGTATGAAAAATCTTACGGACACTGCCCGGAATTTTGTTCTGCTTTAGGTTTTCAAGATGTTATGGTAGGTGTTCCTGTTGAAGTTAAACCTTTTGCCGAGGTTGGAAAAGTTAAAACGCAGTGTTTGGGTAAGCCTATGATCGAAAGAGGAAGTATGGAATGTGAAGGAAAACATGGTGAGACTTGTAAATTTGTTATAAGACAAAAAATGCGTATTGAAGTTCCTGTTGCATTTGGTGCCAAGACGGAAATCGGAAAAGCAAAAATAGATTGCAAATGTCGTGAAAAATTTGAGGAAGTTCATGGTGGCGGCGAATGTGAAGGTCATGAGCAAGGCTGCGGAGGAATGATTTGATAATTTAAATATATATTTTTAAGACTTAATTTTAAACAGCAATTTTTTTGATTCATAAGAACTAAGTATATAAATTAACGGACTTTTTTGGAATTGTTTCCAAAAAGGTCTTTTTGTGTAAATTTTTGATAAATTTAAATAAAAATATTGAAAAATAAAATGCATTAATATATAATACATTTCAAATATATTAAGAAGGGGAAGATGTAAAAATGAAAAATAATAATTTTAGAGAGCTTACTGAAAGCGAAATAGAAAATGTTTCTGGTGGATACGATATTACTTATGCTGCACATAATGATGTTAAATTGAGTAAAGAAGAATATGACTTTTTAAAACAAAAGGGTATAATTGACGATGAAGGAAAATTAAAACATAAAGACGTTCAAAATGCTGAAAAAGCACTACTTGATGCAGGATATAAAGCTGGAGAAGTACGTCATCTTAAATTTATGTATAAAGATTATAAACCACCTTTATACGCAGATGTTACTATTGTAGGAGATAAAAACGAAGGCGAAGAAAATTAATCATAAGTTTTATATAGAGGTATAGCTTTAAAATTTAAGCTGTACCTAATTTTTTTACTCCTGTGCGAGTTTTATACATCTTTATTTTGAATTTTGATATTGTGACGATAAATATAAAAATATATGAATTGAATATAAATTTTCAAATATCGGTGTAATAAATATAAAAAACATAATTTTTTATGGATAAAATCGGTATGTGAAAAATAAACTATTGCAAAACAATATTAATTGTATATAATAAATAAAAGAGGCTATTCAGAATAGTTGTAATTATGGGAAACTCAAAAGTATAAATAATAAAGAGAGGTAAAGTATGTCTAACAGATTATTTCAAAACATTATAAGGCAAACGATGGAAGCTATTGATAAAACCATCGGTGTTGTTGATGATTCATGTGTTATAGTTGCGTGCAGTGATTCGTCGAGAATAGGTGAAACGGTTACAGATATTAAACCGGAGTCTTTTTTATCTACGGATATTTTTACAACAGAAGGTGCAACATATAAACCTTTTGGTAGTCCTTCTTGTCCGGAATTTGCAGTTTTTGTCGCAGGAACTGATGAATCTTGCAAAAAAGATGTGATAGTTCTTTCTGTTGCTATGAATAGTGTAAAGCAACATTATGATGACAAATATGACAAAGTCAGCTTTATAAAAAATGTTTTGCTTGATAATATCCTCCCTGGAGATGTTTATATTAAAGCAAGAGAGCTTCGTTTCAATAATGATGTAAACAGAGTTTGCATGATAGTTAAAACAACCTCTAAAACAGATGTTTCTGTTTATGAAGTTATTCAGAGCTTGTTCCCGGATAAAAACAAGGACTTTGTTGTAAGCATAAATGAAACTGATATTGCTCTTGTTAAAGAAGTCGGAAAAGATTTAGAAAGTAAATCATTTGAAAAACTTGCAGCTTCTATTATTGACACTCTTTCAGGTGAGTATTATGTTCACAGCGTAATAGGTATAGGAACCGCTGTTTCAAATATTCGTGATTTGTCACGTTCATTTACCGAAGCTCAAATAGCTATTGAAGTTGGAAAGGTTTTTGACACTGAAAAAAGTGTTGTTCCTTATGATAATTTAGGTATAGCAAGACTTGT
>CAKUXU010000042.1 GCA_934700635.1 uncultured Eubacteriales bacterium
TAATAATAGACGAGCTTTCGGATCTTATGATGGCTGCACCGAATGAAGTTGAAGATTATATATGTAGACTTGCTCAAATGGCAAGAGCGGCCGGAATGTATTTAGTAATTGCTACACAAAGGCCTTCTGTAGACGTTATTACAGGGATAATAAAAGCTAATATTCCAAGCAGAATAGCACTTGCAGTGTCTTCTCAGATAGATTCAAGAACTATTCTTGATATGAGCGGTGCAGAAAAACTTCTTGGACGAGGGGATATGCTCTTTTCTCCTGCGGGATCTTCAAAGCCTATAAGAGTTCAAGGATGTTATGTTACGGATAAAGAAATAGAAAGAGTTATAAAATACGTTAAAAATTCTCAAAATAGCGACTATGATACAAATGTTGTAAATGAAATAGAAAAAAATGCTGTTAGAGATAATTCAAAATCGCAAACCGAGAGTCGAAATAATGAAATGGATCCTGTCATGAAAGAAGCAATAGAATGCGTTATGGCAGCAGGACAAGCTTCGACCTCCTTACTACAAAGAAAATTGAGAGTTGGATATGCAAGAGCGGGTCGTTTGGTAGATGAAATGGAACAAATGGGGATAGTTGGACCTCATGAAGGCTCTAAGCCGAGACAAGTGCTTATAAATTACCAGCAATTTTTAGAAATGAATTTAAATCAAAGTGATTGATTTTTTGGAGGTATAGTAATTGAAAAAAGGTTTTTTTTCTTTAAAGAAAAAAGGAAAATATTTTTTATCTCTCTTTATGGTTTTTATGCTTTCAGGAGTAATAAGCTGCGAAAAAATAAAAAACTTTAATTGGAAAAATATTTTTAATGTTACAGGTATTTCAGATAGTTTTAAATCCGATAATGAAAATTTTGATATGGATGTTCACTTTTTAGATGTCGGAAAGGCCGATTGTATCTACATAAAATTTCGTGACCACAATATACTTATAGATGCTGCTGACAAAGATCCTTCATCGATTGTAAAAGAGTATTTAAAAAAACAAGGTATCTCGAAATTTGACTTAGTTGCCGTGTCTCATCCTCATAGAGACCACATAGGACAAATGGAAGATGTTATAAAAGAGTTTGAAATAAAAAAATTTATAGAGCCAGATTTACCCGAAAATCTTATTCCTACAGGAAATACATATAAAAGAATGCTTAAAGCAATATACAATAAAAAAGTAGACTCTGAACTTATTTTAGGGACGAAAGAAATTAAAATAGACGATTTAAAAATTAATATATTGGGGCCGATTGAAAAAAATGAGAAAAATATAAATAATGATTCAATAGTTATAAAAATTACATATTCTGACGTTAGTTTTATTTTCATGGGAGATGCTCAAAAAGAAGAAGAAGAAAGTATTTTAAAATCCGGAAAGGATGTTAAAGCCGATGTTATTAAAATAGGTCATCATGGAAGTAAAACTTCTAGCAGTGAATCATTTTTGAAAAAAGTCAGTCCAAAATATGCAATTATTTCAGTTGGACCAGATAGAAGTAATTTACCTAAGGAAGAAATACTTGAAAGAATAAAAAAAGTTTGCCCAGGCGTTAGTATTCACAGAACGGATTTGGAAGGAAACATAATTGTTTCAACAAATGGAAAGGATATAAAAGTTAAAAGTGAGAAAAAATAAAGGAGAAAATTATGAAATTCTTATCTATTGATTCTCTTGAAGAAAGTTATGCTGTTTGTGAAGATGAAAATGGAGAAAAGCATATACTTAATTATGAAGTTTTGCCTAAAAATATTTCTGAAGGGGACATAATTAAAAAATCAGAAAATAAATGGACTATAAATCAAGAGCTTACCATGCAAAAAAGAAACGAAATAATTAATTTAAGAAAAAAAATATACCAAAAAACAGAAAAAAACTAGAATTTCGATAAAATTTTGATATTTGATGAATTTATGCTAGAATATTGTTTAGACGAATTGAAATTCGTAAATTTATATATAAATGGAGTAGAATGCTGTGATTAATTTTAAAAAAATTTTATTGGGCGATGCCCTTAAAGATGATCAACTTCAAAATCAAAAGCTTTCTAAATTATGGGGACTTCCCATAATGGCAAGTGACGCGGTTTCTTCGGTTGCGTACGCAGTTGAAGAGATTCTTATGGCTCTTATTCCTGCTTTGGGATTAATGGCAGTTAATTATGTTGGGTTTGTAAGTTTACCTATTATTTTGCTTCTTACCATTTTGATTTTTTCTTATTCACAAATAATAAGCAATTACCCTAATGGCGGAGGAGCTTATGTTGTGTCTAAAGAAAATTTCGGAAGAAAAGCTTCTCTATTGGCAGCTACATGTCTTATAGTTGACTATATAATGACTGTTGCAGTCAGTATATCTTCTTCTACAGCGGCTATTTTGTCGGTTTATCCCGAACTTGAACCGTACAGAGTGATAATTTCTCTTGTTTGTGTAGGGGTAATAACTTTAATAAATTTAAGAGGCGTAGGAGAGTCTTCAAAAATATTTGGTGTACCTACGTATGCATTCATTTTTTCTATGCTTGCACTTATTTTTACAGGACTTTTTAAATTTTTAACTGGAAACTTAAATCATATTGAATATACTCCTGCTCAAGTTTCTTCAATAGTTTCAAATAATCTTCAAGGTATGACCTTAACTGTATTCTTGTGTGCTTTCTCTTCAGGATGTTCTGCTTTAACGGGTGTAGAGGCTGTTAGTAATGCTATACCGAGTTTCAAAGAGCCTTCTCAGAAAACCGCTAAACAGGTTTTATTCATGCTTGGAGGAATTATAGCTGTAATTTTTGGAGGAACGAGTTTTCTTGCAACAGTGTTAAAAGTTATTCCTTTGGAGGATAAAACGGTTTTATCTCAGATGGGAAGCATGATTTTTGGTAACGGAATTATGTTTTATTTTCTTCAACTTACTACATCGCTTATTTTACTTTTAGCTGCAAATACTTCTTACAGCGGACTTCCTATTTTGCTTTCTATTTTAGCAAAAGACCACTACATGCCAAGACAATTTGCTCAAAGAGGAACTAAGCTTAGTTTTTCGAATGGAATAATGTTTATTTTTGCGGTCAGCTCAGTGCTTCTTATTGTTTTTAATGCAGATACTCATAAATTAATTCCTTTTTACTCTGTAGGAGTTTTTGTTTCATTTACTATTTCTCAGTTTGGGATGTTTGTAAAATGGATAAAATTCAAAAAAGAAGGTTGGCAGTATAAATCCCTAATAAACGGGTTTGGAGCACTTGTGACTTTTATAGGCTCTATAGTTGTTTTTACTACTAAATTTTCTCATGGATCGTGGGAACTTTTAATAGTCACTCCTCTTCTAATGTATTTTATGGATGCAACACATAAGCATTATTTTAGATTTTTAAGAGGTATAAGTGTTCTGGGGTATGATTATGAATACAAAGAAAGTGTCAGCTCAGACGTTTTTCCTTGTATAGTCTTAATTAATAAAATAAACAGAGCTGCTCTTAAAACTCTTGATTATGCGAACAAAATAAGCTCAAATGTTACTGCTCTTCATATTTCGGTTTCTAAAGAAGATACAAAACGCTTGCAAGAACAATGGAAAAGTTTAAAAATCGGAATACCTCTTACTGTGATTTATACTCCTTACAGAGATATTATAAATCCAATAAGAGAGTATATAACAAATCGAAGCAATGAACTTTCTGAAGGTGAAAGTTTAACCGTTGTTTTGACGAGAATAAGTGGAAACGGATTTTTAAATAAAATATATCATAACCAGACAACATTTTTTATTGAGAAAGAGCTTAGAAAATATGAGAATGTCACTACTATATTAGTTCCTTATTTTTATAGCAAATCTTTAAAAGGTAGTAGCTCAAAGGAGGAAAATCGGTGAAAAAAACTCTTTTTGTAATAGCTTCGCTTTTTATTGTTTTTTCATGTTTTGTGTGTAATGCCGCAAGTATTGAAAATATTAAAAAAAAAGGATTTATAGAAGCTGTTACAAATGCGGAATTCGAACCTTTTACGTATCGTGAAGGAGATGAATTTTTCGGAATCGACATAGACATTTCTAAAAAAATAGCTCAATCTCTTGGAGTAAAGCTTAAAATAAACGATGTTTCATTTGATGCTCTTATTTTAGAGCTTGCCGGTAAAAGATGTGATTTTGGAATAGGAGGTATGAGTTCAAGTGAAGAAAAAGAAAAATCTGTTGATTTTTCGATCCCTTATTATAGGTCAAAACAAAAAATAGTTGTTTTGAATTCAGGAAATATAAAAAATGAAAATGATCTTGAAAGTAAAAAAATAGGTGTTCAGCTTGGGTCCACAGGGGATCTTTATTGCAGCGAAAATATTAAAAATGCAAGTATTACAAGATATGGTAAAATTTCCGATGGTGCAATAGATCTAAAAAATAATTCGATAGACGCTATAGTAGTTGATGATTTACCTGCCGAAAAAATTTTAAAAATTCTTGGTAGCAGTGCAAAAATTTTAGATGAAACTTTGTTTGAAGAGGATTATAAAATAGCTGTCCCGAAAGGAGAAAAAGAACTACTTAATCATATAAATTCTGTATTGAAAAGCATGTCTGAAAATGGGGAAGTAGATGAAATAATAAAAAATAATTTGAAATCTTCAAACCATTCAGAAAACAGTTTTGCCTCTCAGATTTATAATAATTTATTTAATAAAGAAAGATATAAATTAATTCTCGGTGGATTAGGTGTAACACTTGAAATAACTATGGTAGCTCTTCTTATAGGTATTGTTTTAGGAATAGTTGTAGCCCTAATAAGAGTAAACAGCGAAAATAATTTACTTTCGAAAATACTTAAATTTTTAGCAGGGGCCTATGTTTTAATAATAAGAGGAACTCCGGTTGTAGTTCAGCTTTTTGTAATTCATTACATTATTTTATCTTCTAGTGGTCTTAACAAGATATTTGTTGCAATGATAACTTTCGGTATTAATTCTGGTGCATATGTTTCTGAAATAATAAGGTCAGGGATTTTATCAATTGACAAAGGTCAATACGAAGCCGGAAGGTCTCTTGGGCTGAGTAATTCGGTTACACTCAGAAAAATTATTCTTCCGCAAGCATTTAAAAACATTTTGCCAACACTTATGAGTGAATTTATTCAGCTTATAAAAGAAACTTCGGTCGCAGGATTTATAGGGATAGTGGATCTTTCTAAAGCAGGAGATGTCATAAGAAGTATAACGTACCAACCTACTGTTCCGCTTTTAACAGTTGCGTGTGTATATTTGCTGCTTGTTTCAGTTTTGACTTGGTTTCTTTCAATTATGGAAAGGAGGCTTAAGGTCAGTGATAGAAGTTAAAAATCTTTGTAAGGAAATTGTTTACAGCGGTAATAATATAAAAATTCTTGATGATATAAATATAAATTTTTCTAAGGGTGAAAGGGTTGGTATAATAGGTCCTTCGGGATCTGGAAAAAGCACTTTTTTAAGATGCCTTAATCTTTTGGAAAAACCTACTAAAGGTCATATAATATTTGAAGGTAAAGATATAACCGCTCCAAAATGTGATATAAATAAAATGCGAAAAGAAATAGGAATGGTTTTTCAACATTTCAATTTATTTCCTCATCTTACAGTTATGGAAAATATCACTCTTGCACCTGTGTATCTTAAAATTATTTCTCAGAAAGAAGCAACTAAAAAAGCGTTAAGCCTCTTAAAAAGAGTTGGACTTGAAGGAAAAGAAAATGCATATCCTTCCTATCTTTCTGGAGGTCAAAAGCAAAGAGTTGCGATTATTCGAGCATTGATTATGAATCCTAAAGTTATGCTTTTTGATGAACCTACTTCTGCACTTGACCCAGAAATGATAAAAGAAGTTACTTCTGTAATGATGGATATTGCAAATCAAGGAATGACTATGATATTTGTAACTCATGAAATGAGCTTTGTTAAAAAAATGGCCACAAGAATTTTGTTTATGGATAGAGGTCATATAATATTTGATGGAAAACCGAACGAAGTTTTTGAAAATTGCTCGAATGAAAGAGTTAAAAAATTTTTAAGTAGATTTTCTTGAGGTGATGAATTATGGAATTTAAAAGTAATTCGGTACTTGAAACCGAAAAAATAGCAAAAAATTTAGCTTCTTCATTTCAGGGTGATGAAATTATAGCACTTTATGGAGATTTAGGTGTAGGTAAAACGGCTTTTACTAGGGGAATAGCTGATTATTTTGGAATTAAGGATGAAGTTTCAAGTCCTACTTTTTCGATTGTCAATGAATACTGTGGAAAATTTAAAATATATCATTTTGATATGTATAGAGTCACTACTTTTGAAGAACTTGAATCTACAGGATTTTTTGATTATATCGGAAATGGAATAATAATTATTGAATGGAGCGAAAATATAGAAAGTGAGCTCCCGAAAAATTTAATTAAGGTCAAAATTTCGAAAACTGGAAATGACTCAAGACTTATAAGCATAGAAAGAAGTGATAAAGATTAAAGTTTTAGCGGTTGATTCTTCTTCTGTTTCTGCGTCTGTTGCAATTTTGGATGGCAATAAAATTTTAACTGAGCTATATATAAATGCAGGACTTACTCACAGCCAAACTTTAGCTCCGATGATAGATTTTGCTGTTAAAAGTTGTAATCTTGATTTGAAAGATATAGATTTTTTTGCAGTTACCAGCGGTCCCGGATCGTTCACAGGAATCAGAATAGCGGTAGCGACAGTTAAGGGAATGGCAATGGGGCTTAATAAAAAATGTGCTGGTGTTTCTTCGCTTTTGGCTGCATCATATCCTTCAAAAGATTTTGACGGTTTGGTTTGCGCTTGTATGGATGCCAGAAGAGGAGAAATTTATAATGCAATTTATGATTTTAGAGAAAAAGAACTAATAAAAGTAAAAGCAGACAGAGCGATTTCCATTAAAGATTTAGGAAAAGAAATACTTGAGCTGAAAAGTAAGATAAAACTGGTTGGAGACGGTGCCGAAATGTGCTATAATTCTCTTTTGGAGATGGGAATTAATAATATTTATCTTTCTTTGGAACATGAACGGTTTGTTAATGCTTCTTCCGTTGCAAAAATTGCTGTTAATTTACCGAAAGAGTATGTTTTGGATCCCAAGGATTTGAATCCGAAGTACTTAAGAGTTTCTCAAGCTGAGAGACTTC
>CAKUXU010000043.1 GCA_934700635.1 uncultured Eubacteriales bacterium
ACTATTGGAAGTATTTGAACTCGATGTGGATGGCGTTGATGATGAACAAGCACTTAGATTAAGCTTACAATTAAAATGGTATCTTGTGTAATAATCGTCTCTTATTTCTTGTATAATAGTTTTTCCTGTTTCTTCATCACGAACAGTGTCGGTATATGTTAGTTTAGATCCTGTATACTGTGTGCGAATAAAACTAAGTGGATAAGAAATATTTTCATTAATATCGCTTAATAGAGACATTATTGCTTTATTTTCGGATTTATTTCCAACTATTTTTATTAAGGCCTCTGAAGCGGTTTCTGTTTCAATAAGACTGTTGTTATCGCTATTTGCGAATTTATAATATTTAGTTTTTTCTAAGTCAGCCATAGAACGCAAAGCCATTGATAGATTATCTTCTTTTGTAAAGTCAATAATATAATCAGAGCCTTTTTTCAGGTTTATGTCATCTGTCACTTGACAGTCTGTATAATTATCATGGACAGTTGTTTTAACTTCTACGTTTCCTCCCGGATTATCCATAACTCCCTTAACTGTTGTGTTAACGAACAGCGTAGCTATCATAGTTTTGCCATCTGAAGTTACTGTTGCAACTGAATCATCATATTCATTTCCGTTTACTTTAAAAATCCCGCTATAAAACACATTACTTTCAGATTTTATAGGGAAAATATAGCTATCCTTTGCTTTCAATGTGATGAGGAATGTATATTTTTCTCCTACTTTTGGTTTAAGACTTTCACTAGTTGGTGTAATTTTTTCTGTTTCGCTTGAATACCATTTCTGACTTTCAATAGTGTAGCTACTATTCTCATCAACAGTTGCAAATGGTACATCTTTGTATGACCACAATTCATTTGATACATCATTTATGTTTACCTCTGTTATATTTGTATCGCCTTCTGCTGCAAAAGCTGACATTGGTACAATTGAAAATACCATGTAAAGTGCAAAAAGTAAGACCGTAAATTTTTTTGATAACTTGAAATTCATAACGTTCTCTCCTTCTTATCTAAAATTTTTATGACTCTTGCTCACAAATAATTATATATAAAAAATAAAAATATGCAAATGAATTTATGTTTTATTGTTGTAAAAAAATAAGATAAAATTTTATTTTATCATAACTGTGTCTCGAAAAAAATCAATTTTAGTCTACTATCCTTCAATTATAGTTTTTTAATTGCATTGTATTTGTGGCATCAATGCACTACTTTTTTCGATAATAATACATGAATAATTGACAAGGTTTTGCATAAAATGTAATATACTGTTGACTTTAATTTTAAAGTGTTGTATAATAGAATAAATTAAAGAAAAAATGAAGGAGTATTTTTATGTCTAATAAATTCAAATCAATGGTATCAATAATTCTAAGTTCATTATTTTTTTGCGTAAGCGTGTGTGCAACTACACCTGAAAGTACTTGTAAATTAGCAAGTAAATTAAAAATGGAGTCAGAAGAGTTACACTCTTTATTAGTATCCGAGGATGAAAAAAAAGAACTTGTTCCTATGACTTCCAAATATAAAGATTTTTATGTAGATCTTTACTCAAATCCAGAAAATGCAGATCATATGAAATATTATTGCAATGGGCGTTTGAGCACAGAAAAAAGAGCAAAGAAATCTTTTGATGGACGTTTGTCTAGAATGTGGGACCACGATGTTCCGGCTTCAATGGCATTTGTTTTATTAAGTGAAGGAAAGCCCGCAGGATTTATCGGAGTAGGTCCTTTAAAGTGTAGTAAATCTCAACCGGAAATTGGTCGTGTTATAGATAAAAAATTTGCTGGTAAAGGGTTGGGAACATTTTGCGCTAAAACAATAGTAGCGCTTTTACAAAAATTGAAAACTGATGGACTTTATAAGTATAATCAGTTGATTTCAACTAGCAAACCAGATAATTTTGCTTCTAGAAATTCAGTTTTAAAAGCTGGATTCGTTACAGATGAAAAACTGGTAAAAACTTCTTTTGGATATGAAAAGATATATAAGTACAAATTTAAATAATAGAATTTTTGTTTTAATGATTTATAGCCTCCAAACAATAGGAGGCTATTTTTATTTACGTAAAATTACTCAGTAGCGGTACTATCACATAAATTTCTATATCTTTTTGAGTTAAAGATTCAATATAAGTGACCCTTAAATCAATAACGCACTTTTTTAAATGCTTTTATTTCCTTAAATTATAGTTTTACAGCAATATATGTCCATAAAATAAAAAACCACTTAAACAAGATTCAAGTGATTTTTCTAATATTTTTTGTATCAGCTATTTTTTGCTTTTAAATTTAAAATACGACTAACAGAGTGATTTATTTGTTCCAAAGGAATTTCCCCATTAGTAACTGAAATTTTTAAAGCTTGATATAATTCATCAAGTTTTGATACATCGTTTACGTTTCTTAAAGCTACAGGCATACAAATCATATCCGCACCAGATTTTATTGATAATTTTATAGCCTCTGTTGTACCCACATTTTCAGAAATAGCTTTCATGCACATTGCATCGGTTACAATAACTCCTTTGAAGTTTAATTTATCTCTTAACAATTCTTTTAAAACACATTTTGATAATGTTGCTGGAATAGGAATCCTTCTGCCATCTTTTTTAGAAATTAAAATACCTTTTTCAATTTGAGGAAGTCCTATATGTGCAGCCATAACCATTTCTACACCTGAATCTATTAAAGTTTTAAATGGTTTCAATTCAAGTGACTCAAGATCTTCTAAAGATTTGTTCACTATCGGTAACTCTAAATGTGAATCTACACTTGTGTCTCCATGACCAGGGAAATGTTTTGCAGTTGCAATTACACCTTTAGATTGTAATCCCTTCATAAAAGCTAATCCATGTTTAGATACAATTTCAGGATTATTTCCAAATGAGCGTACATTAATAACAGGATTTTTAGGATTACTATTAACATCCACAACTGGTGCAAAATTACAGCTTATGCCCAGTTCAGCAAGTTCATTTCCTATAATTTTGCCTTTTTCAAAAGCTTCTTCAGATGTTCTGATTTCAGCATTGTTTTTAAGCTTATCTCTTCCGAAAGAAAATCTTTCGACTAGTCCTCCTTCTTGATCAACACAAATTAGTAGCGGAGGATTCCCGGAATCTAAAGATGCCTTTTGAAAATCCTCTATTAATTTTTTAGCTTGTTCCTTACTTTGAAAATTCTGAGAAAAAAGTATTATACTGCCAATATGATATTTGTATATAATTTCTTTAATTTCATCATTGATTTCAGTAACTGGCTTTAAAGAGTCCGATGCAGAGGAAGTATTAAAGTCTTTTCTACCCCAAAATCTAAAATCCAGACACATCATCTGACCAATTTTGGATTCTATATCCATATTCTCGACATTTATTGATTTCGCTGAACACAAAAGCTGACTTGAAGCATTATACATAAGTAAAAATTTTTTAAACATTCAAGTTACCACCTTAAAAGTTATTTTATTCTAATTGTATCATATAATAAACATAAAATCAATTATACGCTCTAATTTGTACATATTTAACATTTTAATTACTTACAAAATATTTGGAAATTTGATACTTGAAATTTTAAATATTATAAAACACAAAAACAACATCTTGACCATTTATTTAAAATATGTTAAAATATGGTTATAAAATAATCAAAAGAGGTGTGCTGAGTGATAAATAATAAAAAATTAATATACTACATATTTATCGGGTTTATTTTTATGGGTGGATTATCTAATATGTTTGTTGGTAAAGATATCAATCAGAAAACATTAGGATTATTTCTTATTTTTTTATCTATTCTTATTTCACCTTTATTTGATAAAATATGTGGTTTAATTAAATCAGAATTTTCAGTTTCGAAAAAAACATTGCTAGGAATAGGACTATTTTTTGTATTTATAGTTTGTTTAAAAATTGAAAACTTTTTTGCCTCAATTTTTATTATGTGTACATATTGGATTACAATATTTTACTTGAAAATAAAAGAGGCTAAACAGAAAAAATTGGAGCAAGAACAAGCTGAACGTGAAAGACTTGAGCAAGAAAAACAAATAATTAAGAAATTTGATAATTTAGATAGTTTTATTGGTCATGTCATATCTGAGCTATTGATAGAAACTAATGAAAAATTTAAAAACATTGATGAAAGTTTATATCTTAAAAAAGATAATATATTAGACATAAAAAATATTATTATTGATTTTTGTAATGACACAAAATACTTTAATTCTATTTATGAATTTGATAATTTATTTAATAATACTAGTTACTATGAAAGAAAAATTAATAAACATTTCTCAAGTATAAAACTTTATGCAGAAAATAAAATTCTAAATTCAAGTTTTTTAGAAACGTATAAAAATAAACTTATTTTAGATTACCCAAGAATTATAGAGAATATTTCTAATAATATACCAAAATATTCAAATAACTTACTTTATAAAACAATTGGGCTTGAAGATAAAAAACATTTATTATACTTGGATTTAGATTGTAATTTATATGATAGTGAATGTGAAAATGCATTTTTATATATGACCTATTTAATGTTAATAGGTACATGTATTTCTGAACTGATTTTTATTGAAGAAAAAATTAGAGCTTTAAAACCTGAAAGTGAATTTTATAAAATAATATTAGGTATGAAAATGGAACTTAAAGATATAAACTCTGTAATAGAAAAAAGTAAACCTATATATGATGAATACTATAAAAATGATCTTGGGTTAATAGATTCAAACAGCCCACTTTACGACATAGCAGTTAACACAATTATTAGAAAAATAAATGATGAAAAAGAGTTAGTAAAAGATATTTTGAAGATTACAAATACAGAAGATTACACAGAAAAATCTTTTGAAAAAACAATTAATAGCTGGCTTTATGAAGTATCAAAAGAATATAAATTTTTAGATATAGAACCTTACATAACATATAAAATACTTAAATCTGTTAGCACTTCTGATTTTAATTCATTTTTATCGATACTTTCTAAAACTAATGAATATATTAAAAATTATGATAATTATATAAAACGTCACAAAATAATGTCAGATAGGCAAAGATATCTAAACGGTGATTTTTTAAAAGAAAAAATGGAAATTAAGATGTCAAATGATTTGAAAGATGTTACTTCGGGAAAAGAATTTGAATTATTCTTAGAAAGATTATTTAAATCTCTAGGTTATAAGACGATACATAATGGAAAATCTGGAGATCAAGGAGCAGACTTGATAATTGAAAAAAATAATTATGTTTATGCAGTACAAGCAAAGTGTTACACTAATAAAGTAAGTAATACCCCTATTCAAGAAGTAGTAGCATCACTTAAATATTATAATGCCAATCAAGGAGTAGTAGTTACTAACAGTACATTTACACAAGGAGCACAAGATTTAGCAAAGGTTAATAATGTAATCCTTATTGACGGTAAAGCTTTAAATTATTTAATTGATTTGGTTTCTGATTTAAATAAAAACATCGATATACTACAGAAATTAAAAAACTCTTATTAAATAAAAACTATCTTTAGTAAAGTTACTCTATAAATGTGGTTTTAAATATTTAAAGTTATTCATCAATAAATTCTCTGATTTCTAATATAAATTTATTTGTATATTTTTATTTTTTATATATAATTATTTATGATCAAGATTCATAAAAATATTTAAATAATCTTTAGGTAAGAAGGAGAAGATATTATGAATTTCAAGTTAGCAAAAAGACTTACGGCAATACTCTTTACGTTTTGTATGGTACTTTCAATTATTTCAGCAACAACATTTGCAGAAACACCACTTACCATTGATAGTGTAAATATCTCTTATGAGCACATTGAATACAAGGCTGGAGACGTTCCTCGAGTTGCAGCTTCTTTAGTGAATATTAATGACCCCTACCATATTTCGTATGAATATTGGCGTGAAATACACCAAGAAGTAGAAGGCGGTGTTTGGTCTGGAACTGGTTGCTATTGGTATTCCGATGAAGATAAAATGGCTAAACTTTCTCCGGAAAAAAGAATCACTGAATTTGAAGCAGGAAAACATTATAGTTATAACATTGTTCTTGAAGTAAACCCAGGTTCAGGTTATTTTTTTAGCGGAGATAAGACTGTTGTTACAGTTGGCGAATATGAATGGGGAACACCTGATATACATACTAATCTCGAAATAAAATCAATGAGTACAGAGCTTCGTATTTACAGTCCTTACTCTATTGATATTCCAAATAATAGTGATACAGAAAGTAAAATCAATAAAGCAGTAATCAGTAATGCAAAATTTGATTACAAACCCGGAGATGTTCCACAAAAAACCGCTACAGTGTTTCTCCCCGATGATATTAATAAATATGAAGTTACATATGAATGTTGGGAAAAAATGGAGAATGGGAATCCGGTAGCATATTGGTATTCAGATGAAAGCAAATACACTTCTTCTATGAAAAAAATTTCACAGTTCGAAGAAGGCAAAAGCTATATGTATTCCATTGAGCTAAAAGTAAAAGACGGCTACTCCTTTTCAGATAACTGTACCGTTATGATAAACAATATCTCGATGAATGCATCTAATATAACAAAGACACAAAATGGGTTATTTATTTTATCTGTTAAAACAATTACACCGAATAAATCTGTACCAAAGAAAGAAATAGAATCTGTTGAAATTAACGATGCAACTATTAGTTTCAAACCTGGCGAAAAACCCGTTTTTACAGGAAAAATCCCCGAAGGAGCAAATTACCTATGCCAATGCGAATGGTGGGAAACCGATAATGGTAAAACTGGCGTCAACTCTGAGATGTTTTGGGATCAAAATTATGAAAATCACATTACATCTTTTGAAAGCGGTAAGATTTACCAATATGGTTTGTATCTTAAAGCTAATGAAGGATATCATTTTACTGCAAATACAAAACTTAAAATAAATGGAATTCTTTACGACTATAAATGCAACGAAAATGACTCGGAATTTGATCAGGATACCATGTGGATATATACCGATTTAAAAATAACTCCGCAAACATCTGAAACAACTGGTAAA
>CAKUXU010000044.1 GCA_934700635.1 uncultured Eubacteriales bacterium
CAAACAAAGCAATCAAGCTTTGTAAAGAAAAATTTGAAGAAATAGAAAAAATAAAAGAATTTAATTGCCAGAAAATCTTAAATATGTTCATGAAAGTTGGTGTAAGCGAAAGCCATTTCGTACCAACTACCGGTTATGGTTATAACGACAGGGGCAGAGAAAAACTTGATGAACTTTTTGCTGCTGTATTTAAAACAGAAAATGCATTGGTACGACAAGGTTTTTTAAGCGGTACACATACGCTTAGTACTGCTCTTTTTGGAATTTTGCGTCCAGGAGATAAAATTTTAAGCGTAACAGGTGACCTTTACGACACTATGAAAGATGTTATTGAAGGTGAAAATTGCGGATCTTTAAAGGATTTTGGAATAAAATTTGAGTACATAAATGAAGAAATAGGATCTCCGGATTACTTTGAAGCTCTAAAAAATAAACTTAAAGATAATTTTAAAGCAATTTATATTCAAAGGTCTCGTGGATATTCTTTAAGAAAATCTTTGCGCATTGAGGAAATAGAGAAAATAATTTCGTTTTCAAAAGAAAATTGCCCAGAAATTATAGCGGTAGTTGATAATTGTTATGGAGAATTTGTCCAAGAAAAAGAACCCTCAGAAGTAGGAGCAGATTTAATTATAGGTTCACTTATTAAGAATCCCGGTGGATCAATAGCTTGTAGCGGTGGATACATAGCAGGAAAAAATGATCTCGTGGAGCTTTGCGCTCACAGATTTAGCGCTCCGGGAATAGGAAAAGAAATAGGAGCTAATTTGACAGGAAATCGAGATATTTTTATGGGTATATATAATGCGGCAAATGTTGTTGCCGAAGCTTTAAAAACCGCTGTTTTTGCTGCCGCAGTCTTTGAGATTTTAGGATATGAAGTTTTCCCGAAGTATTTTGAAAACAGAGCGGATATTGTTCAGTCTGTGGTTTTAAAAAATGAAAAAAATCTTATTTCGTTTTGCCAAGGTATTCAATCCGGATCACCTATTGATTCTTTTGTTGTTCCTGAGCCTTGGGATATGCCTGGTTATGAAAATAAGGTTATCATGGCAGCGGGGAATTTTATTTCAGGGTCTTCCATAGAACTTTCTGCAGACGGACCTTTAAGAGAGCCTTATGCAGTTTGGCTTCAAGGAGGAACATGCTTTTACTGTGCAAAAATAGGAATTATGAAAGCTGCCGAGAAAATTATTGAAAATAAAATAATTTAAACTGTACTATTTTACTCCTGTGAGTTCATAAATATTTTTAAGTTTCTGAATTCTTTTGGAGGTAGATAGTAATGAGTAGCTCAACTGTTTTGAAAGAAGAAAAAACAAAAATACCTCATAATTTAATATTGGAGGACAGGAAAAAATTGGTTGTAAACGCCGTAACTGCGGTCGATAATTTTGATGATAAATCCATAAATGCTATGACAACTTTAGGAGAGCTTGAAATAAAAGGAGAAAACCTAAATATTAAAAAGTTAAATCTTGAACTTGGAGATTTAGAAATAGAAGGAAAAATTTCGTCTCTTATTTATAAAGAAAAAAAGTCTGATTGTTCATCGGAAGGATTTTTTTCAAAATTATTTAAGTAAGGTGGATGTTTTTGCAGCAATCAATTTCCTCACAAATTTTTATTTTCCTGTTTTCACTTATATTAGGTCTAGTGTTGGGAATAATTTATGATGTATTCCGAATTGTAAGAATGATAATAAACTCTAAAAATGTGGCTGTGTTTATTCAAGATGTGCTTTACTTTATCATAAGTGGAATAATAACTTTTATTTTTGTTTTAGGAGTTAATAGTGGAGATTCAAGATTTTATATTCTTGCAGGAGAAGGCATCGGTTGGATAATTTACCATATTACCCTTGGAGAGATTATATATAAATATTCAAGTAAAATAGTTTCAAGTATAAAATCTAAAATAAGAGCTTTAAGAGAAAAGTTTTTTTTAAAGTTTTCGAAGAAGCATGGCAAAAATAAATAATTTAAAACTCAAAAATTGTCATTATTGATGTTTTTTAAATAAAAAATAAAAAACACTTGAATTTCAACTCCATAGCATACATAATTAAATATGATGATGTTTTAATATATCAAAAAATTGGTGCGTGGGGAAGAAAATCATTTATGAAATTGAGTATTAAGCACAAAGGAATTTTTATTTTCAGATTAGTTTTGGTTTTGATATTACTTTATGTTATTTCTTTATTTGTGATTCAATTTGTAAAAATAAAAAATAAAAAAGAGGAAATAAAAAATATAGAGCAACAGATACAAATTGAGAAAAATAAAACAGATGAAATTTCAAATATGCTTGACCAAGATACTAATTCTGAAAAGGCTGAAGATGTTCCGCACCGTGGCACAAGGGTATATGAAAATGTGGTTCGATAAATAATTGAAGGAGGAAGTTTTTTTTTTATGCAACTTGAAGTAGGAGCAATAATGAATGGAAGAGTTAAAAGTATTACTAAATTTGGTGCATTTGTGGAGCTTGAAAACAAAAAAACCGGTTTAGTCCATATTTCCGAGATATCCGATGAGTTTGTAAAAGAAGTGAAGGATCATTTAAAAGAAGGCCAGGAAGTTAAAGTTAAAGTTATTGGTATTTCTAAAGAAGGTAAGATAGAACTTTCAATAAAGAAAGTTAATGAAAAACCTGAAGATGCAGTAAAGCGCGAAGAAATGAAGAAAAAAATATCTGCAAGTAAGTTTGAAGATATGATGAATAAGTTTAAAAGATTAAGTGATGACAAGCTTTTAGATTTTAAAAAGAAATCAGAACCAAGAAAAAATAAGTCTTCACATAAAAACGGAATTTAGTGCTAAAATATAAACTGATTTTTAGTTAATCGAGGGCAACATGTATAAATGCATGATGCTCCGATTATTTTTGTTGTAAATGAGTTGCCAGAGGTGTAAAATTATATATATGAAACTTTATGGAGGTCGCAGATGAAAATTAAATTTACTAAAATGCATGGATGCGGTAATGATTATGTTTATATTAACTGCTTCAATCAAGCTTTTTCTGAGCCTGAAAAGTTGAGTGTTTGTTTGTCAGACAGACGTAAAAGTATTGGTGGAGACGGTATAATTTTAATAGAGCCTTCGAGTATTGCAGATGCAAAAATGAGAATTTTTAACAAAGACGGCAGCGAAGGAAAAATGTGTGGAAATGGAGTACGGTGCGTTGCAAAATATCTTTATGACAGCGGAATGTGCAAAAATCAAAAAGATATTAAAATTGAAACTCTTTCAGGAGTTAAAACCCTTGAAATTATAGAAAATTCAGGTAATGAAGCAGTTGTTAAAGTGAATATGGGAAAACCCAGTCTTAAACCTTCGGATATACCTGTTATTATCGACAAAGAAAAAGTAGTGAATGAATCTGTTTCTTTTGGAGGAACAAAGTATAATATTACTTGTGTTTCAGTAGGAAATCCACACTGTGTAATATTTTTGGATGAAATTTACTCTGTAAACATAAGAGAAATAGGCTCAAAGCTTTCATCGAGCAATATGTTCCCCGAAGGAGTAAATGTTGAATTTGCCAGTGTTATGGACAAAAACAATATAGCTATGAGAGTTTGGGAACGTGGAAGTGGAGAAACACTTGCATGCGGAAGCGGAGCATGCGCGAGTGTTGTAGCTGCTGTGGAGAATGGGTTTTGCGACAGAGAAAGTGACGTAAATGTTCATCTTCGCGGAGGAAAATTAAAAGTAAATTTCGGAAAAGAAGATGTCTTCTTAATAGGGAATGCTGTGAAAGTTTTTGAAGGAGAGATTGAAATATGATTAAATATGTTTTTGTAACGGGAGGAGTGGTTTCAGGTCTGGGAAAGGGCATAACTGCAGCATCTCTTGGCCGTCTTTTAAAATCCAGAGGACTTAAAGTTACTGCTCAAAAACTTGACCCGTATATAAATGTTGACCCTGGAACAATGAGTCCATATCAGCATGGTGAGGTATTTGTTACCGAAGATGGTGCCGAAACAGATCTTGATTTAGGGCATTATGAAAGATTTATAGACGAGAATTTAAATAAGTACTCAAATTTAACAACCGGTAAAGTATACTGGAATGTACTTAACAAAGAAAGAAGAGGAGAGTACCTGGGTGAAACTATTCAAGTAATTCCTCATATAACAAATGAAATAAAGAAGTTTATTTATTCTGTAGGAGAAAAATCTCATGCGGATGTAGTAATAACCGAAATCGGAGGAACCACCGGCGATATAGAAAGTCAACCTTTCTTAGAAGCTATACGTCAGATTTCAATAGAAGCAGGAAAAGAAAATTGTCTTTTTATTCATGTTACTTTAGTTCCTTACATTTCAGGCTCAGGAGAGTATAAATCAAAACCCACGCAACATTCGGTTAAAGAACTCAGATCTATGGGAATAAATCCGGACATTGTTGTCGCAAGATGTACACAATCTCTTACAGAAAGTATAAGAGAAAAAATTTCTCTTTTTTGCAATATTAAACCTGACTGCGTAATTGAAAATACAGATACTCAATCGCTTTATTATGTTCCTTCAATGCTTGAAAAAAGTAATTTTTCAAACATAGTTTGTAGAGAACTTGGAATAAAATCTGAAAAATGTGATATGACTCAGTGGAACAAAATGCTTGAAAGGATCAACAGCCGTACTAAAAATGTTAAAATAGCTTTAGTAGGTAAATATGTTCAGCTTCATGATGCATACTTGTCAGTAGCCGAAGCTCTTCAACACGGCGGGTTTGAAACGTCAACAAATGTTGAAATAAAATGGGTAGATTCAGAATTGGTGACTCAGTATACAGTTAAAGATTTACTCGGAGACTGTCAAGGAATTTTAGTTCCTGGAGGATTTGGATCAAGGGGAATAGAAGGAAAAATTGCGGCTATTAGATATGCTAGAGAAAATAATGTTCCTTTCCTTGGAATTTGTCTTGGAATGCAAGCTGCGGTAATTGAGTTTGCACGAAATGTTTTAATGATTCAAGATGCTCATTCAAGCGAATTTTCTGAAACGGAAAACTGTGTAATAAATATAATGGATGATCAAAGAGATCAAAGTCAAAAAGGCGGGACCATGCGTTTGGGAGCTTATCCTTGCAAAATAATAGACAATTCTATGATGTATAAATGTTATGGAAAATTAGAGGTAAGCGAAAGGCATAGACACAGATACGAGTTTAATAATAAATACAGAGATATTTTCAAAGAAAATGGTATGTATATAAGCGGTATGTCTCCTAACGGAGTTTTGGTAGAAGCTGTAGAAATTCCTTCAAATGATTTTTTCATAGGTGTTCAGTATCATCCCGAATTTAAAAGCAGACCTAACCATGCACATCCTCTTTTCAGAGAATTTGTCAGAGCTTCAGGAAATTATATTTGTAGCGGCGGAGTGAATAATAATGCTTAATTTAAATCATAATTTTGAAAATCTTAAAAAAAATTATTTGTTTGTTGATATTCAAAAAAGAACAGAAAATTATTTAAAGGAAAATCCTAATGCCCCAATTATAAAAATGGGTATAGGAGATGTTACTTTACCTATTTCTCAATGCGTTTCAAACGCTATGAAAAATGCTTGCAGTGAAATGGAAAACGAAAAAACTTTTAAAGGATATGGTCCTTATGAAGGATATGATTTTTTAAAAAATGCTATATGTAGCCATTACTCTGATGACTTTGGTGTTAAGGTAAATCCAGACGAGATTTATGTTTCAGATGGTGCAAAGAGTGATGCCTCAAATATACTTGATATACTTTCGTCTGATTCAACTGTTATGATAGCAGATCCTGTTTATCCTGTTTATTTTGATTCAGGGGTTATAAGAGGAAATAAGATCAAAATTATTAAGGCTACAAAAGAGAATAGTTTTCTGCCTCTTCCAGAAGAAAGAGCCGATATAATTTATCTTTGTTCACCGAATAATCCTACGGGAGCGGTGTACGACAAAGAAAAGTTGAAAATTTGGGTTGATTTTGCTCTTGAAAATGAAAGTTTAATAATCTTTGATGCAGCTTATGAATCTTTCATAAGTGATGAAAGTTTGCCAAGAAGCATATTTGAAATTGAAGGTGCAAGAAACTGTGCTGTGGAACTTTGTTCGTTTTCGAAGTCAGCAGGTTTTACAGGTGTGAGATGTGCTTATATGGTTATCCCGAATGAACTTGTGGTGAATGGTAAAAAAATAGGTGATATTTGGCTTAGACGTCAATCAATTAAATTTAATGGTGTTTCATATATAACTCAAAGGGGAGCGCAGGCTTCCTTGTCCAAGGAAGGAAAAGCAGAAGTTTTGAAATCCATAAATTATTACAAAAGAAACGCAAAGTTAATTTCTGATACTCTTTGTAGCTTAGGAATTTGGAATTGCGGGGGAGATAATTCTCCTTATATTTGGATGCAAACACCAAATAATATGAAGTCTTGGGATTTCTTCGATATACTTCTTAAAAATGCTAATATCGTAAGTACACCCGGTGTTGGATTTGGAGAATGTGGTGAAGGTTTTATGAGACTCTCTTCTTTTAATTCGTATGAAAACACTTTAATTGCGTCGGAAAGATTAAAAAAATTGAAATTTTAAAAAATATAAGGTATCAAAATATAGGAGGACTAAATAAATGGCATTTGATAAAGAAAAAGCTTTGGAAACCGCTCTCGGACAAATTGAAAAACAATTTGGAAAAGGTGCTGTTATGAGGCTCGGAAAAAACGAAGCTATGCAAGTGGACGCTATACCGACAGGTTCTTTATCTTTAGATATTGCACTTGGAATAGGTGGACTTCCAAGAGGAAGAATTATTGAAATGTACGGTCCTGAATCTTCAGGTAAAACCACTATTGCTCTTCATTGTATTGCTGAAGGTCAAAAAAATGGTGGTTGCGCTGCTTTCATAGACGTTGAACATGCACTCGATCCTGTTTACGCAAAGGCTTTAGGAGTTGATGTTGATTCTCTTTTAGTTTCTCAGCCGGATACAGGAGAGCAAGCTCTTGAAATAACAGAATCTCTCGTTCGTTCAGGTGC
>CAKUXU010000045.1 GCA_934700635.1 uncultured Eubacteriales bacterium
GACTGCGAAAATCTCGAAAAAATAATAATCGGCATTTCAAAAATGATAAAAAAAAATATCAATGAGCCTATAGAATCTTTTTTACCTATAATTTCGGTTATGATACTTTTTATTATTGTTGAAAGTATATATCCAAAAAACAGAAACCAAGAAATGTCTAAAATACTTGTATGTATTGTTGTTTTGTCTATTTGCACATTTACATTGAATCCTATTTTAAAAATTATCTTTTCGGTTTCCTTAGTTATAAAATCCGCTTCAAGATTCATGCTTTGTTATGTACCCATAATGTCAACTATAATGGTTGCTTCGGGTCAAGCACTTTCTGGGGCTTCCTACCACGGATTAATTATCTGTGCAGGTGGAGTTATATCTCATTTTTCGGAAAATTTTCTGATTCCTATTTTAAATTCATTGCTCGGATTCGCAGTAGTTTCTTCCCTATCTCCCAATTTAAAGTTAAATTTACTTTGCAGTGCAATAAATAAAACAATTAAAAAAATTCTTGAATTTATATCAACCATTTTTACAAGCATTATAACCCTAGGGCATATAGTAACTACATCAGGAGATAGTTTAACTTCAAGCGCTGCAAAATCTGCACTGGGAGGATGCGTTCCTATAATAGGAAGCATGATAAGTGATGCTTATGGAACTGTACAAGGATGTTTAAAGCTTCTCAAATCAGGAGTAGGAGCATTTGGAATTATAGTCGGAGCTGTGATTTTTATTCCCATACTCATAAAATGTGGTCTTTGGGTAATATTTTTAGGCTTTTCAAAATGTCTAGGAGATATTCTTGAACTTAAAAAAATATCATCACTTCTAAAAGCTTTTGAAGATATAATTTCAATACTTATAGCTATTTTAATTTTTTCAATAGTAATTTTAATAATATCTTCCGTAGTTGTTCTTGCTTTGGGGGCTAAATAATGGAAAGTATAAAGTCATATAGTCTAATACTTTGTGTGGTATCTATTTTTTGCACATTATTTGAAATGCTTATTCCTGCAGGAAAAATGAGTAAAAATATGTATCTGACAACAAGTTTATTTGCGGTTTTAACTGTTTTAACTCCGCTTTCCAGTTTATTTAGAAATTTCAATTTGGATTATAAAGATCTATTTAAAAAAACAGAATTAAAAAACACATCTAAAATTTTAAACTCTATAGACAGCGAAATCTCGTGCTTGGCAAAGGAAAATATAGAAGAAATTATAAAGTTAAAATTAAATGAAATTGATGTAAATCCAAAAAAAATTGAAATTTTTATGGATATAAAAGAAAATCCACGCATAGTAATGATTAAAAGCAAAATATATATTGAAAGTGAATTTATTAATTATAAATCCAAAATAATTTCCAAAATGCTTGAAATTAATATACCCACAGAAGTTTTTGAAGTTTAAAAAAATCAAGAGCAGGAGTAAATCAGATGAATTTAAACATTAAAGAAACACTTTTAAATATTATTTCCAAAAAAAAATTTCCAAAATATGCATTTATTTTTGGAGTATTCGGAATATTCTTAATTTTTATTTCTGGATTTTTTGGAAAAAGCATCAAATGCTCTGAAATTAAAGATTATAAACAGAATTTTTCGGATGAAAAAAGAGAAAAGTTAGAAAAAAATCTTGAAAGTGTTGTCTCGAAAATTAAAGGAGCAGGAAATTCTAAAATCTTTTTGACCTTCGAAAGCGGAACCGAAACCGTTTATGCCACAGAAGAAAGAAAAAATAAAGAGGCAAGCGAAGATAAATCAAAAGGAGAAACAACAAGAAAAAAAGAAACAGATGACTGCGAAAAAAAATTTATAACAGTTAAAGACTCTGGTGGTACCGAACATGCACTTGCAGTCACTGAAATAGAACCAAAAGTGAAAGGAGTGGTTGTTATTTGTCAAGGAGGAGACGACTCAGTCGTGAGAAAAAGAATAACGGAGTGTTTAATGGCTGCTCTTAACATTAACTCTTCAAGAATATGCGTTGCTAAATCAGGGTAATTTGAATTCAAGATTCATTTATAAAGTAAAAAAGATTTTAATATAAAAAATTTGGAGGAATAAAAATGAAATTTCGTAAACGTCAAATTATTTTAGCATCATTAATAGTAGCACTTGGAACAGCTGTTTATTTGAATTGCCAATTTGCAGGAAATAAAGGACTTGAAGTCACAAATGGTCTTGACTCTTCAGATGAACTCGGTGAAGCAAGATATGTAAATAACGTTAATTTTTCTGATAAAAATCAAAATAGCAATACTTCCGAAAAAACTAAAAAATATTTTGCAGAAGCTCAATTAAATCGTCAAAAAACAAAGGAAGAATCCGAAGAAAGACTTAAAAGTTTAATTTCAACACCAACTATAAACAAAGATACAAAAGATGAAATAGAAACAAATCTAGACATTATTTCAAAGATATCTTCTCAAGAACTAAATATTGAAAATCTTATAAAATCAAAAGGATTTTCCGAATGTTTGGTTTGTATTGAGAATGATGAATGTAGTGTAGTTGTAAATCCTGGTAGCCTTAATGAAAATTCAGTTTTAATAATAAAAGATATTGTTTCAGGTCAGTCATCTATATCACCAAGCAAAATTAAAATCATGGAAGCAAAATAAGCTAGGCAGCACCTAATTAAGGTGCTGTTTTAATTTTTTGTAATTTATAAATTTCTCTTTAGTAGCAGCAACCGGAAATTTTATAAATTAAAATTGATTAACTTACTTTAATACTAATCTTAAAATTTAAAGTGTATTTAAAACACTTTGAGTGTTTTTTTATCACATAGGGGGGATAAAAAAAATTACCACTCATTACTTTCGTTTAATTCTGATGGGAGACTCTCAATTAAACTATTTATCTTTTTGAAAAATGCTTCTTCTGTATAATTTGTATCTTCATCAACATGCATACTTTTACAGAAGTCGTACATTTTATTAACATCATCAATTTCTATGAAATCTACTAAAAGTGAGTCATCTTTCAAAATTAATCTTAGATCCTTCATTACATTTTCTTCTAGGTCTTCTTCTAAGTTTTCTTCCTTATCTTGCATCAGATGTCTATAACTCCTTTTATCTTATTTTACCGGTTGCTACCTAACATTTTAACCGGTAGTAACTATGAAATCAATACCATTTTGGAAAATAAAGGAGCTGAAATTTCAAGGTGTAAGACTCAAAATTTCAGCTAAAATATTACAATTTTTGACTAAATAAATTTATATCTTTATAATCGATTTTCATTGACTTTTTTACTTTTTGAAGTGTCTCATAAGTTACTTTTTTTGCTTTTTCAGTTCCTTCAAATGCAATTTTATAAATACTGTTTATATCTTTTTCTAAAATTTTTCTTTTTTCTCTTATGGGTTTTAAAAGAGTTTGAAGGACTTCATTAAGATATTTTTTTACTGTAACATCTCCTAATCCACCTTTTTCATAGTGAATTTTCATAGAATTTATTTTTTCTTTGTCTTCTCCGAAAGCGTCGAGATAAATAAACACAGGATTATTCTTAGTGTCTCCAGGATCTGAAACTTTTAAATGGTTTGGATCGGTAAACATTTTCATAACTTTTTTTTCTATTTCATCTTCACTATCTGAAAGATAAATAGTGTTTCCAAGAGATTTGCTCATTTTATTTTTACCATCCGTACCCACCAAACGAGGAGTTTTTGAAAGTATAATTTTTGGTTCATGTAAAGTTTCACCATAAAGCAAATTGAATTTTCTTACTATTTCGCATGTTTGTTCTATCATAGGCGACTGATCTTCACCCGCGGGAACAAAATCGGCTCCGAAAGCAGTAATATCCGCAGCTTGACTCACAGGATAAGTTAAAAATCCCGCTGGAACACCTTCACCGCTAAAATTTCTTAATTTAAGCTCATTTTTAACCGTAGGATTACGTTCAAGTCTAGCAGTACTAACTAAATTTAAATAAAATACAGTCAGCTCTGCAATTGAAGGAATCATAGATTGAATACATATAGTTGTTTTTTGGGGATCTATTCCAACTGAAATATAATCAAGCAATAATTCTATAACATTGTCTCTTACCTTTTGAGGATTTTCTGCATTGTCTGTGAGCGCTTGGACATCGGCTACTAATATATATTGTTTGTATTTATCTTGAAGCTCTACACGATTTTTAAGTGAACCTATATAATGTCCTAAATGAAGTCTACCCGTCGGGCGATCACCTGTTAATATTATTTCTTTCAAGTGAAAATGCCTCCTTTTAAGATAATAATTATATTTTTACTTGATATGGACATTCCCTCTCAAATTGAGAGGGAAAATTTTAAAATATTAATCATGTGTATAAGGTAATAAAGAAAGATAACGTGCACGTTTAATTGCTGTTGTAAGCTCACGTTGATGCTTTGCACATGTTCCAGTTATACGACGTGGTAAAATTTTAGCTCTTTCAGATATAAAACGTCTTAATTTACCGCTATCTTTATAGTCTATACCTGTACAATGTTTATCTGCGCAGAAATTACAAACTTTCTTTCTTGGTCTGCGTGATTTAAAATCCTTTTTTTCGGTTTTTTCTGTTTTTTCCATTAATAGTTCACCTCTTTTTCATAAACAATAAATCAAAGTTCTAAAACGGTAAATCATCGTCTGATTCTATCGTTTGAAAATCATCATCTTTTCCGCTACTGTATGTTTCAAAATCTGCATTTTTTTCAACCGGCTTTGCAGCGATTTCAGGAGAATAAGATTGATCTGAAGATTTTTTGGATTCAGCAAACTCTACACTGTTTGCAACAACTTCAAATGCTTTTCTTTTATTGCCTTCCTTATCTTGATAAGTCCGAGTTTGAATTGAACCTTCTATTGCTATAAGTTGACCCTTTTTAAAATATTTTGAAACAAATTCAGCTGTATTTCTCCAAGCAACTATATCAATAAAATCCGTTTGTCTTTCCTCTCCGGGTTTTGCAAATTTTCTTCCAACCGCAATAGTAAAAGATGTGACCGCAACATCACTAGGAGTATGCTTTAGTTCAGGGTCGGCTACAAGCCTTCCCATTAAAACTGCAACATTTAGCATATTTTTCCCTCTCCACTTATGCTTTTTTTACTATCAATGATCTTAAAACGCCTTCTGTAATTTGGCTAATACGATCAAGCTCTTGTGGGAATTTAGAATCACTGACAAATTCAAATACTACGTATTCTCCTTCAGCTTCCTTCTTTATAGGATAAGCAAGTTTTCTCTTTCCCCATTTGTTGATATCTTTGAGTTCTGTATTAGACTCGATTAATGTTTTGAATTTTTCTATTAATTCGTCTGTTTTTTCACCTATTTTAACCGAAACAACCAATACAAATTCATAAAGATTTTTAGTATCGTTCATGTTTATTGCACCTCCTTTTGGACTTATGCCCTCAAAATTGTGTTGAGGGAAGGATTGGTTTAAAGCAAACCTTAAATATTTTATCACTAAATCAAAACTTAGTCAAGAAATTTAATATTTTAAAATTTATAACTAAAAATAATAAAATTATTTTTCATATTTTTACTTGACTTTACACATAACTCTATGGTAAACTTTTAAATACATTGACTTGCGCCCGTAGCTCAGTTGGATAGAGTGTTTGGCTACGAACCAAAAGGTCGGGGGTTCGAATCCCTCCGGGCGTACCAGTGTAATTTTAGACAATATTATCGACGATTTAGATCGTCGGTTTTTTATTTTTAAATATTTTTTAAAATAAGTATTGACAATTTATGGATATTTACCTAATATATATATATATATATATTCAAATATATACAAATTAACTAAATAAGGGCGTGAGAAAATGGTAGAAAAATTAAAAGAAGTAGTAAAAAAAATTATCCAAGATGAAAAATCCGCAAAAGAATTTGGTAAATTAAAAACTTTAAAAGAAGTACACGAAAAATGCAAGGAATTTGGATATGAATATGATTACGAGGAATTTGAAAAAGATTATAATCAAATTGTTTACGGAGTAAATCAAGAGATTCCTCCGGAAGAGCTTTGTGAAATCTCAGGAGGAACAATGAATAAAAAATTTTCAAAAACACTAGCAACTATGCTTTCGGTACTAACTCTGTCTACAGCCGCAATGCCTTCTTCAAGTGCAGTAAACTATCCTATGCCAAAAAGAGTAACCACTTTTATCAAACAAAACCCAGGTAAAATTTTGTTAATGGCTCTAGGTGCAACTGCTACTGTCGCCGGAGGAATTACGCTCGGTATAGCTTTAAACCGCATTTATGATGAAAAGAAAAATAACAATAGCAATACTGATAATTCTCAAAATAAAAATGAAGAAAATACTCCAAAATCAAAAGATAATTATAATAGCTTTTCCAGCAACTATTTTTCCAACCAACATACTAATAATAATGAATCTTATAATCATAGAGATTATTCAAAAAACAATAATGATACCCACAGTTTTTCAAATGGACACATAAATAATAATAAACCCACTAATAATTACCAAAATTATTCAGAGTCAATGGACGATTATAGCCATTATAAATTTTTCAGTAAACTCTTTATAAGTACAAACGAAAATGGTCAAAAGTTTATTAGTGCACTTAATAAAATAAAAAAAGATGTTTTTAAAATGAATGATAATGTAGAGTTTGTAAAAGAAAATAACATTAATGGCACTAGCTCTCTAAGAATTAAAGGAATGAAACCAACTTCAAAACTGGAAGTAAATTTAAATATTAAAACAGGAGACGAATCCGATTGGCGTGAATACCGCTATGATGCAAAAAGCGGTAATGATTCATTTAATTACATAACATTTGCTAATTTTGACAACCAAATCGTTATAACACTTAAGAACAAAAATGATGAAGGTTATAAAGTCGAAAGTGTTGCATCACTCC
>CAKUXU010000046.1 GCA_934700635.1 uncultured Eubacteriales bacterium
CATTTACAGCTACATCTACAACCGATAATGAATGACAAAAACGCTACTAAAATTAAAACTAAAACCGCTAAAATAACATAAATCCATTTTGGAATAAAACTAATAATGTCAACCGCATCTTTGTTTGTGTTATTTGCTTCCTCAGAAGTTATTCTAAAATCTTGATCCCACTCCCAAAAATATTCTTCATTTTGAGCTACAATATGAACTCTATACTCTCCTGCTTCAAATTTATGATTTTGCCAATCAATCATAAAATCAAAATTCGAGTTTGGAGCCATTTTTATATTTTCTTTTTCTGTAAACTTATAAATTTCTGGATTTCCTTTTTTGTAAACAGTTCCCGAAATTTTTAGATTTGGGATTATAACAGGAGTGTCATTTTGAAGATTTACAGCAAGATTTGTAAGATAGTTTGCAAGCGTAGGCTTTACATATTTTAAATTCATATTTGCTTTTACTTTGATGTCATTTTCCGAAAGCATAACTCCTACAACATACTGATATTCATTTTCTATCTGAGCAGATGTCTCATTACCTTCCGAAGATTCAGAACTATCGTCTGCTTTTGTAAAAACAAGTCCACCTAAAATAATCCCTTCATAAGACTCATTTGGCATATTAAGCAGTGCAGTTGCTGTTACAAAACCTCCTGCCGGAACTGTATATTCACTTTTATCTAATTTAAGAATATCCGAAAGCGGATATTTTAAGCTTTCATCATAATTAGTAAGATTAGTGTAACTTATAAATCCGTTCCGGCAAGTCGTTGCAGGAGTCACAATGGCTTTTACTTTAATTTCATGTTTTTTGTTATTAAAAATTTTTACCTTTAACTCTTGCGAACTTGAAGGCTCAACTTTTAAATTAAAATAGCTAAGATTTTTATTAATCTGATTCTCAGGAATTATAGAAGAAACCGAAAAATAAACTCCTTCATTTGCAAATATAGAAACCGTCGATAAAGTACATAGAAAAATAAACATAAAAAAACATAAAAGCCATTTTTTAATCATTTAGTCTCCTCCGAATATTTAATTTTAAATAGGAGCATCAGCTAAAGTCCATGTAATAGTAGAAGTATGAGTTTTAGCTGTTGCACTTCCTGCTGGAACAGTTAAAGTAACATTGTCGTTAGATGTAGCGCTAGTTTCAGTTGGGTACCATCTGTCTATCCATGTTCCCAGTCCTGAATTTTCAGCAGCTGATATAACAGTTGCTTCGGAATTATCTGTTGTTAAAACTACCGGATTTGACGGATTAGGTTTAGTTGCTGATGTGTTCGAAGAAAGAGCATATCCACCTGAAAAAGTAATTGTAGAACCTTTAAGACTCTCATTCGTTCCGTCACTAAAAGCGGTTGCTTTTGCAATTACATTCCATCCCGCCCCTGTTCCTCTAATATCAGTTACTTGAACAAACGGTTTAAGTTCGCTGGCATTATATACTTTTTGTGAACCGGATATAGTTTGACTTCCAAAAGTAATATTTGGAACATAATCAATGCTAAGAGGTCCTGCTTCTCCAGTTCCTTGTCCTGGTGGATCGAGTGGTTTACTTGGGTCGTCCGTCAGGATCTACAGGATTTGTTACATCTGTTCCCGGAGTGAACGTCACCGTTGCATCTGACGTAACAGTTGAAACTGTGGCTGCGAATACCGGAAAATAAAAACAGAACAACAAAAAACTAAAAATACATAAAAACGTTGTTATATATCTTTTTCTCATGGTAAATTTTTACCTCCATATTATTTTTTGATCCATTCAATAATGGCCTTAATTTATAATATGAAGACTTACTGCTTTTTGAGATTCTTCTAATTAATCACACTTATTTGTGATTTCACTTGATATAACAAAAAAATTATTTATAAAACTTAAAAATCTCCTTTTTTCAGAGAATTTATAGGATATATGAAATATCGACGTATACATAAAAAATATTAACGTCAAATAAATAAAATTTCATTATCTACGTAATTTATATATCAAATGGAGAAATTTATAAAATTATAGCTTAAGCCATTTAAAATAAATTCCAAATAAATTATAATAATTAAGTATAATAATCTAGTTTTTGATGTCATAAATCTGCTTAAATTACCAATTTAAATTAGTAATTAAAAAATTACAGTTATATTTAATTATTTTTAAATCAAAAATAGATTATATACTTAAAATATAAAAGTTTTATCACAATTTCTTAAGAAAGAAGAGGTATACATATGAAAAAAATTATTTCATGTTTTCTATCGATTTTGTTCATGGTTATTTCTGTTTTTCCGATGACAAAAGTAAGTGCCATAGACTATCAAGCACATGTCGCAATATTATGCCCAAGCAAAGAAGAAGCTTTAAATTACGCATATAGATTATGTGAACATGAAGCTATAATAGGGCACCCAATGGATGTTGAGTTTACATCTAAAGTTAATACTGAAAATTTTTCAACTGTAATACATGCCACCGATATTGATACAAATTATCACATTAAATTTCATATCATCCCAGATGGCGGTGACGTATCGAATTTAGATAGCATTATCAAAAAATGTAGCGCGGTAATTATTCTTTATGATATTTCCGATCCATCTTTAGACCATATTGTAGAAAGTAAAACATTTTTTGAAAAAGATTTAAAAAAACTAAAGGATATTCATTCTCCACTTACTTACTATATCAATCACCTACAAGGAAATTGGTTTCATAGAAATTGGTGGCACAATTCCATAAATTTCGTTACCTATGGAAAATCTCGTTTGGATGTAGAAACTTACAATAGAAGGCGGGAGCGGTTAAACGATTTTACCTGTGCGCTTGAAAAGTTTTTCCATGTAGATAATAAATGGGGACGCGGGCATCCCGACATAACAGGTGAAAAAAGTGTAACTGCAACACTACAATGGATTTCAGGTGAAGCATACAGGAGCATTGGTGAAGGAACGGTAAGTGGTAAAATGGACGAACATATTAAAGATCCTAAAAAAAATATATGTATCGCCGCAGGAGGAGTCGTCGGAGGACTTATATTACTCTCAGTTGGAACTGCTTTAGCATACAAGGTGTTAAAGCAAAATTTTGAGAAATGCTGTTAATTCGCAATTCTATGAAGAATACGAGCAAAGATGTGTAAACTCCTAGTACAAATCCTAACGATTGGGAAAAATTAAAAAATAGGAACAGTTATAAGCATAAAAACACAAATTAGACAGTAAAAAGGCACTACATATGGCAGCAAACATAGAGACGATGTTATATCTAAAGGAAAAATAATTAGAGGATTTCGATACTGAAATCATATACATTAAAAAGTATAAGAAGGTGTGGATTGTTTGCGTAAAATTAAATGCAATGAATTAAAAGAAATTTTTAAAAAATTCAAATTTGATGCCAAATGTCATAGCAACAATGTCGGCAAAAAGTTTATTGAAATTTACCATTTTCACGAGTGGGATCATGGGTACGATTCCATTAATTACTGTATCAATTCAGATGGAAGCACCCGAGATACTTTTGAAAGCACAAGAAGACAATTTTATTCAGATATGAAAGAAATGATTAATTTTTTATGTGATTATATTAATTATAATAATATAACTGATTTAATTGCTGCCCCGCTTTTTTCAAATCCTTGGATTTCTTGTGAATCATATAGTGAGGTAAAAGATATTTGCTCGGAAATTGTTTTATTTTTGAAAAAAAATCAAATCAGAAAAAACTCAAAAAATGGTGTAAAATTTGAAGTATCCGGAAATATAGGAAATTTAGAAATGCTAATTGAAGGTGCTTTTCGTGGAGTTTCAAACGCATATTTGTTATTCCAAGAACATGATATCGTTATAGAGCCTTCACATCATTTTAATTTTATTTTTTATCCAAACGATTTTGAAAAAGAAAAGAAAATTATTACTGACCTTTTAAAAAAATATTCCAACTTGCGATATTATGAAGATATAATAAAATAAATTGAAAAAGATTATTTATATTATGAAGTTAAAAAACAATAATACTACTATTGAATTATACACTACTTTTTAGATTTAATTCAGGAACTAAAGTTTAGGCAATAGATTTTGTTACCACAGCTAAAAGCGGTATAGCCACAAGTATATTCCTTATTTTTTATATTGGCAGAGTAGTCCAAACTGGTTTTTACAACTACATAAAAACGATGTGACGGTACTTGCTACACTTCAAGACATGCTGAATCATAGTTCTGAAAGAATGACACTTAAATACTGCGGTATCGAAAAAGAACGAAAAGATAAAATGATTAAAGACTTTGAAAACTTATGGTAAAGTTATAAATAGTAAAATAGTTTGTTATTCAAAAGTAAAGGGTAACGACGGTATAAAATTTATAGTACAGTTGACTTAAATAAAATGCGAATAATGCTGTTAAGGAAAAACTATATAATGATTTGTATATAATTTAATAGGGCAAAATATTCGAGATTAAATAAACAAAAATAAATCCGCCAAAATATTATCGGCGGATAATTTATTTAAAATTAAACTATAGATTTTTTCTTTTTATTATAAACAGTTATTCCAAACATTGCTAACGCACTTACTGCAAATAAGGAATACCATACGAGAATATTATTTGTGTCTCCGGTTTTGGGATTGCCCGAATTTTCGAAAATTTCTCCGGATCCCTTGACCTTAAAGTTTGTACTGACTTCGCCATCAGTGTAAACAAAAGTAATTTTATGTTCATCTATTGGAAGCGTTTTAAGATATTCATTTTTTAAAGTAACAATTGTTGAACCTGAATCAGCTGTATAATTTTCTTTATCAACCCACTCATCGTTGACTTTAACACCGATAAATTTAGATAAATCTCCATTGATACGGAAAGTCAATGTTTTGTCGGTGTTCTGAACCCAAGAACTGTTTGCTCCTTCAATTACGTTATAGTCAGATACTGTACCAGATTTCCCTGGCGTCATGGTTAGATCAGTAATGACCCACATGGTGCCATCGGAACCGTCGCTCATATCGCCTTCATAGCGTTTGTAATTAACAAATTCGCCGTTGATTTTCAGTTTGGTGTTGGGTCCGAATACATAGCGGTCGCCATAAATAGTTGTTACATACACACCATAGTGATAGGTCTTTCCAGCTTCAAAAGTGGTGAATTTGTTCTCATAAAAATTACCGAAGTCTGTAGACATTGCGCCTGTCTTGCTGTCTAATTCCCACCATTCACACCGGTATGCATAGTCAGCGCCATCGGGCACCTTTCCAGTGAACACTGGCTTATCGCCGTCCTTAAAGCTGACAGTGACATCGTTGATTTCTACCACGTCGATAGCGGTTGGCGTACCCGTAGGTGTCCAATGTGCTTTCAGGGTAATGTTCTTGGTGACATTTTCGGTAAAGGTATATTTTTCTTCCTCCAGGTACCATCCGGTAAAATCATAGCCGGATTTCTTCGGGTCGGCGGGCTTAACTGCTGGAGCATTCCGTAGCTTCTGCTCGGGCACAGCACTGCCGCCATCAGAGTCAAAGCTCACGGTGAATTCATCAAATGAGTAAGGAAATACTCCACAGTCTTCAAAGTTGCCTCCCGTTATAGTGACCACAGCCTTATCGTTTTTGCCGTACACTGCAGTGCCACTTCCACCTAAATCTACTTTGCAGCTTTTTATAGTGCCGCCAGTCATAGTGAAGCGACCATCTTCGTAAATATTCACCGCTCCTCCGTTGTTACCAGCAGAGCAATTCTGAATGAGACCGCCATTTAATTCAAAAGTACCGCGCTGCTTGATAAATACCGCTCCACCGTCATCGTTGGCTCTGCAATCACTGATAGTGCCGCCGTTCATAATGAAAGTACAACCGCTACCTATATCTACTGAACCAGCGTCATCGCTGGCTTTGCAATTCATGATTGTTCCGCCGTTCATAACGAACTTACCATACTTGATCGGCGTTTCCGTTACACCTGTGTTGGCTACATCCACTGCACCGCCGTCGCCATTGGCATCCATGCAATTCACGATACTGCCGCTTTCCAAGGTCAGTGTGCCTCCTTTGACATTAAATCCGCAGTTTTTGTTTTGTCCATCGATTTTTCCGCCGGTGCCGCTATCCTTCACCGTCAAGTTTCCGTTGCTTCGTATTAGAAATATATCCTCATCCGTCAATCCGCAGCTTAGCATATATCCGTTAAGATCTAGAGTCGCGGTGCGCTTCACATCGAGACCTGTTGAAAGTTCGATGTTTCCGCCCAGCTTGATCTCCGCACGGTCCACATCTTCTAATGCCTCTTCCAATTGTGCTGCATTGCTGACTGCTGAATCTTCTGCAAAAGCCGGGATCGGCACAAATGAAATTACCAAGCAGAGCGAAAAAAACATCGACATAAGTTTTTTTGAAAATTTGGTTTTCATAACTTACTCTCCTTTTATTTAAAATTTTGTGTATTTCGATTATAAATAATTATATATCAAAAATAAAAAATATGCAATCAAGCGAATGCTGCAACTCTTAAAATTTTCTGTATAGTAGTTAAATCTATATTAGTCTTATAAAAACAAAAAATGAATCCGCCGACAATATCATCGGCGGAAAATTTATTTAAAATTAAGCTATAGATTTTTTATTCTTGTTGTAAACGGTTATTCCAAGCACCGATAGTGCACTTGTCACAAATAAAGAAGTCCATAAAAATACATTGCTATTGTCTCCGGTTTCAGGATTGACTGTTTTACTATTATTAACTTGTTCTGTTTTTTCCTCAACATTTGTTGCTATAATTCCATATTGACTTAAATGTGATGTTTCAAATACTATGTATCCATCTTCTATTGTTGCGGGTATTGTTTCTTGTATTTCATTATCTGAAATATATACCACTTCATATT
>CAKUXU010000047.1 GCA_934700635.1 uncultured Eubacteriales bacterium
CATATAGGACTGTCTTTGTTTTTCTGTTATAAACATAAATATTACCTCCCTTATAATTTTCAAAACTGTTCCATATTTAGCATTTTAGTATATAAAATAAGAAAAATCAAGTATTTTTTATTTAAAATAATTATTTTATATAATTAAATCCGATAAATTTTATTTAAAACTTTAGTTTTGAAAAATATTTTGAGAGGGCGATACCAAAATTTAAAATCATATATTCGTCGGGAATGTTTAAGTTCTTTTTATATCATCTTTCAAAATACTATAAATGAATACATCTGATATACCGTTTTTAAATTTATAAGCTTGTCTTAAAACACCTTCAAATTTCATACCGCATTTTTGCATGACTCTTCCCGAACCAAGATTTTTTACATCATGATAAGCTTCAATTCTGTTAACATTGATTTCTTCAAAGAGGAATCTAATAATTTCTTGGAGTGCTTCTGTAACAATTCCTTGATTCCACCATTTTTTACCGATACAATACCCGGCTTCAATTTTTGAAATAATTTCATCTGGTTCTTTAGCACATATTGATCCTATGACTTTATTTTCATTTTTAAGTTCTATTGCCCAATCAAAGGTTTTGTTGTCTTTGTATCTTTCAATTAGATCTTGCAAATAATTTTTAGTAGCATCAATACTATTATGTGTTTCCCATGTTAGGTATTTCGTTACATCATCGCTGGATGCATAATTTTCAAATACGTCTTTTGCATCTTCAATTTTGAATTTTCTCAAAATTAAACGATTTGTTTCAAGTTTTATTGTACCTTTGTAATTCATTTTCATCACCTTAAATTTCATTTTTTTTAAATTATAATGTCTTAAAAAAATAATAAAATGCTATTTGACAAATTATAATACATATTATATAATATAGTCGGTAAGGAGGTAAATTTATGGATATACAACTAAAAAAAGGTTTTTTGGAAGTTTGTGTACTTGCATTACTGAGAAATAATGATCTATATGGTTACAAAGTTATTAAATATATATCAGAGTATGTAAAAATTTCTGAATCTACATTGTATCCTATATTAAAAAGGCTTGAAAGTTCGGGCTGTCTTATATCCTATACTCAAGAGCATAACACCAGGATACGAAGATACTATAAGATTACAGATAAAGGAAAAAAACGTATATTAGATTTTTTAGAAAGTAAAGAAGAAATTATGAGAATTTATAACCTTATAGAAGGGGAGAAGGGAATAGTCGACAATATCGAGTGCTAAGCGCTGGAGTAATAGTATCATGAAATTTAATTATACGGCAAATAAGTAAATTTTTTAATTTTATTAATATCTAGAAATTTATTTTGATTATAAAATTTACTATACATATTTTAATTGCAATTTTTTAGGATGGAGATTTATAATGTTTTTTAAGAAGTTAAACAAATTTTTTGCATTTTTATTGATTTTATCGATGTGCTGTAGTTTTCATCAAGAGGGAGTGAAAGCTTCCGATACTCAAAGTGATTCACAAACAAGCTGCAATACCACTACAGAAGATAAATACTCTGTGGATTGTATATTTTCAATAGGTGGTGAATGTAGACCTGCAGCTTGGATTAAAAAATGTGGTATGAGATATCAATCTTCTCCTTTAGACTGGATGATGGAATATTCTTTAGATACAGTAATAAAATTGTTTAAAACTAAGTTTGAAGATTTTTTTGAAGATATAGAAGAAATTCCCGATAAATTTTGTTGCGATTGTAAATTTGTAAGAGATAAAAAAAATAAAATAATATCAATTCATCATTTTCATAGAGATTCCCCTTTAAATGTTGAGCATGAAAAATTTAGAAAAATGATGCTATGCAGAGCTAATAAGGCTGACAAAATCTTGAATGAATCAAATACGATTGGGTTAATTTGTAACAGATCGGATGTTACACCATTTGAATTTATGAAGTTTGTTGAAGAATTTAGAGAAATTTATCCAAATAAAAAAATTGTGTTAATTAATATATTTAATGCAAATATTAAAGAAATGAAAAAAAGTGTCTTATTTAAAGATGATAATTCAACTATTATTCAATTTACTTTTTTAGATAAGAAACGTGATGAAGATAAAGATAATATTCCAGCATGGATGGGCAATGCAAAAGAATGGCAAGCAGTTATGGATACTATAGAGTTAAAAGAAAATCATCATACAACAGATGAAGCAGAAGTTTCTTAATTTTAAATTTTATAAATTATTATTTGAAAGCCTCACTTTTTATGTGAGGCTTTTATAAGTTTTACTTTAATTTTTTAGCATGTAGTACAACTCTGTAACTGTCATTGTCTGCGCAAGTAGAAAGTGTTAAAATGTTGTCTGTTTCAGAGATTTTGGTTTCAAAATTTTTTATACTTCTTTTTTTAAGTGTTTCAAGAAATTTTTCAAATTCATTGTTATTTTTAAAATCGGTTTTTATGTAATAGCTTTCTTTCTCTATTTTATAAACCGAAAATACTTTATAAATGCAGTTTTCATTTTTTTGAATAAAAATTATTTCCTCATTTTCTGGGTTATTATACCATTCGGGATTTAAAATATTTTTTAAAGTTCCAAACATTGATTTATCTTTTCTGTTGTGACCATAAATTACAATATTTTTATCAGTACCGTCAAATTTATTTTTATAATCCGCAAAGATCCATCCGGCTGAATTATTTGTTTTATCGAAACTGTGATTTAAATAAAATTCATTGTTTTCAGATTTTACAACAGGATATTCAATATTTGTTCCATTTACTTTGATCCATGCTACGGTATCGCTATTTTGGCTTTTTAGTAAATTGAAGTTTACAGTATATTTATTTTCATTACTATTTTCATTTTTAGTTACTGCAGCATTATTCATATTTTTTGCAATGCTGGTATTTTGAACATTTTCTTTATGCCAGTCATAAATTTTGGATCCAGAGTAAATTAAAGTCGCAAATAATATTAGGTATATCATAGCTTTAAAAACTATAACTTTATTTCCTTTTTTCATTAAAGTTCTTTCCTTTCAAATACAAAGACTAGCTTTTGATTGCTAGTCTTTACATTTTAAAAAGTTTTATTTTATTTTTTTCTGTTTAAGAAAGGGAATGTAGCCATACCAATTGAAGCAAATGCGAAAAGTGCTATAGCGCAAGCTATACCGTCGCCTGTTACTGGATTTTCATAAAAGTTTTCTAAAAGATTATCCTTGTTTTCTGTTTTTGTTCCTGATTTTGGTTCGGATTCTTCTCTAGAGCCGTTTTCTTCAATGTTTGTTGCAACTATTCCATATTGGCTCAAGTGTGAAGTTTCAAATATTATATTTCCATTTTCTACAGTTGCGGGTAAAGTTTCTTTTATTTCTCCGTTTTCAATATAAACGATTTGGTATTTGTTATAACCCTTTAATTCTTCCGGTAATGCAAGTTTGATTTTCATTTTTTCTCCATTTACTTCGACTATTTCTGTGCCGTTAAGTAAATTAATATCTGCTATGAATTTTACGTCTTTATCGGATAATTCTTTTGGAACTTCTACTTTTTTAATTTCGAGCTGATAATTTTCTGCTTCTAAATTACTAAATTCAACACTACCTTTTACTTCACTGTTTTCATTGCTTGAAATTTCTTTTGCAGGTCCTTCTTCAACTGGAGTTCCTTCCCAATTTGCATAAAGTGTAAGGTTTCTGTACACATTTCCGTCTTCGGTTAAAGAATCTTTATCGAATTCATTTTGTTCAGTACTCCAATTTTTCCAATACATATATTTGTAGTCCTGTCCGGAACCATCTTTTTTAGAATTCCAGCCTTTAAATGTACAGCCTTTTCTTTCGGGAATATAGTGGAATATCGGCATTGAAGTACCTGAATCTTTTCCACCGAAATAATCGTATTGATTGGAGCTTTTACCATCAATAGTTCCGCCGTTAGCGTCTAATGTAAGTACGTATGAAGAAGGTCTTTGATCTTCCGGTAAATTTGTGTTATTCAGTCTACCTTTTTCATCTACACCGTAAAAAGTATTCTTTTTATAAAGTGCGAGTACGTTTAATCTGTTATCTTTAGAAAAGTAGCTTTTGTCGATTGAAGTTACAATTTCACCATTACATCCCCAACCGCAAAATGTAAAGCCTTCTCTTTCAGCTTTGTACTTTGACAAGTCAACTGTTTTGAATTCATCCATCTTACCTGATAACATAATGATGCCTTCTCCATTAACTTTACCGGCAAACGGGTCTATTTGTAAATAGTAGTTGTCTGTCTCGCTCAATTCTTTACCGTTAAATATAGCATATACGGTTTTCCCTTTATTATAGTTTATATCTGCATAGTATCCTTCTGAACTAAAATCATCTTTTTTTAGTGATGTTTCCTCTGGTGCAGGAGTTGATTCAGAACTTGAAAGAGCCCATCCCGAAAACTCATTTTTTCCATTGTAAGCCTTTGTTCCTTCTGTTAAATCGTAAAGCTTTACGGATTCTTCGCCTTCATCGAAATCAAATTTTACAATTTTACCCGATGAACCGTCTATGTTTCCTTCATCTAAATCAGACATCTTGAGATCCATTATTAAAGCATATTCTCCATTATCTGAAGGTGTAAAAGCGTGTGCCTCATTATTTGCAAACATAAGTGGTAAAGCAAGTCCTGTTGCAGTAAGTGCTGATAAAAATAAATTTTTTCTCATTTAACTTCCTCCTTATTTTGTTGCTTTTCTTTTACTAAATATCACAAAAATGATTGCCGCTGCTACTGCTAAAGCAAAAATTATAATGTACTTAACGATATTGTCTCCGGTTTGAGGCATGATTGCGTCAAATTCATTATTTGATTTACCTTTGGCGACTTTATTAATTGAGTTTTTACTTGCTACTGCATAATTGGAAAAGCTTGATGTTTTGAATGTAATTGTATTTGTTGAAGTATCGTAAGTAGCGGGAATTATTTCATAAGTTCCATCATGTTTTTCATGAACTATTATGACTTCATTTCCTTTTACTCCTTCTTCAAGCTTTAAGGTTACTGTTGCTTGGCTTTTTAAGTTTGTTAACTCTTTTGACCAAACATTATCAGCTGTTCCTTTGTAAAGTACTTGATCCAAGTGAATATTTAAATATGATGAAATTTCATATTCATTAGCTTTTTCTTTGAAATCGGACATTTGTTTCTCCGACAAAGTAACATCATTTACCGAAAGAATCACGGACCCAGTATCTATTTCTGAGCCATCGAGAATTATACTTCCTTCTTTTACTTTCTTTGATTCGGTTTTTACCTTGTCGTCCACTTTTTCAAATATTCCGCTTAAATGAACATTTGTGTCAGGCATAATATATTCAAAAGTAGATTCTTCTTCTCCTGCAACTAACGTTTCATCGTTTATTTTAATTGAAGTTAATTGGTAACCGTAATTTGGTTTTAACTTCAAAATTACTTTTGAACCCGGTAAAATACTTGCCCAGCCATTATTGTTTTTAGTATCTTGTTTTACATCACTAAGTCCTATGGAATTTCCACTGGGATCTTTAACATCAAGTATTTCTATGGTACCGTTTTTTAAAAGTTCATCTTCTTTGAGATCTGGATTATTTGTTTTGTCAGAATCCCAAATAATTGTTCTAGGTACACCGGAGTTGTTAGTTGCTTTTTTTACATCTATAACATATTCATTTGCAGGTTTAACAGTAAACTCGAGATAATCTTTTGTGCTTTCAGGTATATTAATTTTATTTCCATTTACAGTTATACTTCCGATGTTACCCTCTCCGTATGCAAGTTGGATTCTAATTAAATTATTTATTTCTCCACTTGCATATCCTTTTCCTATACCTTCTACTTTAGGGGATTCACTCCCGATTCTTTCTGAATTTAAATATACTTCCATTCCATAGCCGTCATATGTTGCTTTGATTGAAATATTATCAGGATAATTTGAACTTGGTGGGGAAGATTCCCTTTCAAGACGTATATTTAAGTTTCCGATGAATTCAGATGTATCCAATTTTAAATAGGGATTCGAAGTTATATCAAACGATGTTTCATTGATATAAAGCTTGTTAAAATACGAACTTCCAACAGCTCCCAAAATTTCATCAGGGTTTTCAAATGAAGTATTAGGCGATACTTTTAAGTAATAATTTTTTTCATTCAGATCTATTTTCATATTATTTTCTGAAATATTAATATTACTATAGGTTTCGTTTGGATCATCATTTTTTTCTAAAAGCTCAATTTTTGAGCTATTACTTTCGCTGTCACCTTCATAAAGAACTTTACCGTCTTGTACAGTACCACCTACAAAATTTAATGTTACTACGTTTTTATCATTTGCGTATACACTTGTTTTCAAGGCAGGTAACATTAGATTTAGTAGTAAACATAATGTGCCTAAAAAAGTTAAAATTTTTTTCTTTTTCATTGAACTACCTCCTTTCTAACTTATTATAATCGAATTTTATCACAAAACAAAATGATTTATATATACATTTTTGTTATATTTTGTTAATTTTCTCGTTAAAGAGTATAAATGCAAATATTATTGATTATATTAATCAAATAGTGTGAATTCAGATTAAAGTACCAAAATAAAAAAATGCTACCCTACTAAAGGTAGCTGTTGTTATAGATATTTATTTATAGGAATGTTTTTTTTGATAAAGCTAGAAAAGATAGATCTGGCTTCATCATACATTGAACGATCTCGCATAAAAGTGCCATTAATATATATTTCTTTTTTTTCGTAAATTGGTCTATTTAAAATATGTCTTACAAATCCTTGGAG